>JBJKQZ010000177.1:0-3780 GCA_046704865.1 Terriglobia bacterium | reverse complement strand
TCCTCAACCGGAGCATTCAAGTCTTGCTTCTTGTGGGCGATCACCGCGTCGATAAAATTGGCAAAGTGGTCTCCCTTACCGTTTGCCTCCGGACCGGGTTCGTGGTTTGGACCCAGCCAGGTCTTGTACGAATCGTAGCCCTGGATGGCCAGATAGCCTTTGGAGCCGTAGAAGATATTTCCAATAGTGTCCGGAACGCGTTTGCGCTGCCGCCGGCCGGCCAGGCCCGCTGCCGGAACGCCCCCGCTCTTGAAGCCTCCGCCGCCGATGCCTGCTTCGTGATTGGTTTCCCAACCGCGAACTTCAAACTCCATTAGGCGGGCTGACCCGTCCGGGGCCTTGAATTCGTAAGCACAATTCAGGACATTGGGCGTCTGCTGGTCGTCCTTGAACATGGCCTTCGCGCCAATGGCTGCTATTTTGGAAGGATAATCCAGCCCCAGGCCCCAGCGGCAGATGTCGACCTCATGGATGCCCTGATTTCCCAGGTCGCCGCTTCCGTAATCCCAGAACCAGTGCCAGTTGTAGTGGAATCGGTTTTTGGTGAATTCATGCTCGGGCGCGGGCCCTTGCCACAGATCGTAGTGCACGCCGGCGGGCACGGGCGACACCGGCGTGTGGCCGATAGTGTCCCGCCATTTGTAGCACAGGCCGCGGGCCAGATAGACCTCGCCGATCAGTCCGTCACGCATGTGCTTGATGGCTTCCTGGATGGCGGCGTTGGAACGACTCTGCGCGCCCATCTGCACAACACGATCGTACTTTTCCGCCGCCTTCACCAACTGGTGGCCGTCAAACCATGCGTGAGAGACTGGCTTTTCCACGTAAACGTCTTTACCTGCCTGGCAGGCATAGATGCCAATCAAGGAGTGCCAGTGATCGGGCGTTGCGACGGAGACGGCGTCAATCGATTTGTCTTCCATCACCTTGCGGCAATCGATAAATCGAGCAGGCCGTGGATGCCCAAGCTTTTCAGTGTCTCCCAGCCTCTTGTCGAGCACGTTTTCATCCACGTCGCAAAGCGCCGCGACATTGGCATTGGAGAGACGAGCAAAGGACCGGATGTGATCCCATCCGCGGCCTCGGAGCCCGCAGACGGCGACATTGACGCGGTCGTTGGCGCCAAAAACGCGCTCTGGCCTGGTGATAAAGGTGATCCCGCTAAACGCCGTGAGGCCGGCGGCGCCGGCTTTCGCGCCGGTTTTCAGAAATTCACGCCGGCTGACATCCGGCTTTTGCGATTCTTGAGTCATGTCTACTCCTCCTCTGAGTTTTGTTGAATCCAATTCAGCAGAAATGGTTATAAGGCCGTGGCTGCCGCCGTTACCTATCGCAGAAAACTATCCGGATTTCCTTGGAGCAAACCCAAGAACCAGCATGTGCGCAACATTCTGTGATTTAGCGATTCCAGTTCTTGCAACTGGACTTATGATTCCCCGCCTGTATACCACTGACCAGCAAGGAAAACAATATCAATCTGCCGAGAGCCGGGGTCTGGGCACCGACCCCGCATGCAAGCGCCTCCGAAGCATGCATACCTACGGACACATGCGGCATCGCATAGCATCACCAGGCCACAAACTTCTGGTTCGCAGTCAGGAAACGATTGCGAGGCTACGGAGCCCTGTGCGAGTCGTCAAATGCCAGGATGATTCTTGTTATCTTCCCCTCTAGGAGTTCTATGGCGTCCGCGTTGCCAGTGGGTTTTCCGTACACACCCATCGGCGAGCCGGAAGGTGGATCTTCATGGGGGCCATACTTGCCACTCTTGTCTAGGAGCGCCATCGCATAGACTGGTGAGGAAGAAAGGCCATCAAAAGTAAGCGTTGCGCTCCTGCTAGAGGCACTTTCGCGCCGCAGAATGTGGCAAACACCCCCCTCCGCCGGGGGAGGCGTAGAAACGCCGGTGACATCGACGAGCTTTGACGAAGTGTAAGGGTTGGCATCAAACAGGAGGACATAGATTTTGTGCTGTTGGTCCACCTTTTCTGCGCCAGTATAATTCAACTTTATTTTTAGCGCCCGCCGTGAAGCTGCCGCCTTGGCATTTGTTGCCATCAATGTGAATACACACACCACCGCGAAAGCCCATAGGTGGCCGATTTTCCTGTTCAACTCTTTTCTCCTTTCCTGTCGGGGCAGGCTCAGTTTTGTCTGCTTTTGGATCCCTGGAGCCGAGTTAACTCAGCAGAAATCATATTGAAGCCTTGGCTCAGAGGGCATGTTGGCAGGGGCTCTTGAACGTCGTGTAGCTTCAATAGTCGAAGGCGAGAGCCGACGGGCCCGCGACCCTTTTCCTGACATGTTGTTTTGATCTCTTTGGACTACACTTATGGTCTCCCGCCACATATACCACGTGCGAGATCATGAAGCAACGTTAATCTGGTATCAGCGTCGCTCCGCTACGGCGTGCCATGGCCGTTGAAAATTTGAAATTCACGAATGGCTGGTCTGTGCGAAGCGCCAACAATGAGGAGCCGCACTTCTCCCGCCGTTGTCATTGGGAAAATGTCGATCTTTTTATGCCCGATGCTCGTGCCCCGATACAGTGTCTTCCACCCCGCTGTCTCCGTCCGCGTCTGTATTTCGTAGCTTTCGATGTTCTGGCCGCGATTCAGCCATTCCATGGTGACAGTGCGGTCAAAAGTGACCGGTCGGGGAAACTTCACTTCCAGCCAGGCATGGCAGGTGTGGGGAGGCGCAATCCAGAAAGTGTCGGGGTTGTTGTCAAAGGCCGCGCGTGCGTCAGTGCCGATGCTCGAAGACGGCGAGCCTTCCGGCGCAAGGTTATGGCCGTAAATCCGATGGATTTCCTCGCCGAACTCGCGCAGCCGCTGTGCATCAAGAGCGGGAAGCAGACCCTGCTCATCGGGCGAAATTCCCAGCATGAGCTGGCAACCGTGCCCAACGGAATTGTCATAAATCTTCATCAATTCGGGAACCGTCTTGAGCGTCCCGGCATCATTCGGATGCCAGAACCAGTGGTATTTGTGGAGCGGGGTGTCGCATTCCGCGGGCCGCCACCGCAGATACCCGGCGCGGTCAATCACGTCCCAGTCTTCTTCCGGCGCAAAACCCTGTTCATTGCCCACCCAGCGGATATCGCCCCACTTCATGAACCCCACGTCGGCAAACACCAGCGTGTTGGGCTGGTAAATCCGCAACTGGTGCAGATAATCCTTGAAATCATAGACGTGTCCCGCACTCCCCGCGCCGTCCAGCCAGAATTCTTCCAGCGGCCCGTAGCGCGTGAGCAATTCCTGCATCAGCCCTTCGTAGAATTTGTCATAGGCCTTGTTGTCGCTGTAGGAAGGCTCATGCCGGTCCCACGGTGAGAGATAGATGCCGAACTTCAGGCCGTTCCTGCGGCAGGCTTCTTCCACTGCCCTCACCACATCGCCTTTGCCGTTTTCCCACGGACTGCTGGCCACGCTGTACTTTGTGAGCGGCGTGGGAAATAAACAGAAGCCGTCATGATGCTTGGCCACGAACACCAGATATTTTGCACCCGCCGCCTTTGCCGCCTGTACCCACTGGTCGGGGTCGAACCTGGTGGGATTAAACACCGATGGGCTCACTTTTCCACTGCCCCATTCCTTGTTTGTATAAGTGTTCAGGCCGAAGTGAACGATGACTCCGAATTCAAGGTCCTGCCATTCAAGCTGCTGCGGCGTGGGTTTGAGGTCCACAAAATTCTGTGGCGTCGATTCCACGGGAAGCATGAAGCCGGCAAGGTCAGCTGCGAGCACAATCGCGCCGGCGATCAGGGCATGACGGAAC
>JBJKQZ010000176.1:0-3776 GCA_046704865.1 Terriglobia bacterium | reverse complement strand
GTGGATGTCATTGCACTCCAACGTCCAGGCCGAACCTTGCATGCAACTTGCCGCACCACCCACGGCCCCATCATCCCCGGGGGTGGCGTATTTTTCGATCTGCAACTGGCTGATCCTCACTCCCGTGGCCGACCCCGTAAAGGCGTAGGGAGTAAGGCTGAGTTCCACGTTGTGGCCGGAGGGATTGTCTCCCATATAGACGTCCCCGGTTTTATATTCCAGAAACCATTTGCCCGGTCCCACCTGGGAGAGGCTTCCCACGCGGGTTTTGGGAATGCTGTCAAAAAAAAGATCCTGGGGGTTGTCGCAAGCGGGATGCGAGGAATCGCACACGCCAGCCCGCGGGGCAGTATAGGCCACATTGACGTGAGCCACCCAGTAGGAACCGCTCTGGCTGATTGAAGTAAGTTTTTCAGCGCCATCCATGATGGCCCCGGACTCTCCTATAAAAACATCGTAATTCTTGGGAATCGCGTATTGCATCCGGTGGATACCAGCCATGATCAGAAAAGTAGTTCCCGCCGGATTACTGCTCACCACAGATTCCAGGTCCTGCCAGGGATACACGGTGACTTGACTGGCTGCGAGGACCGGCGCCATCGATGTAAGGAAAAGCAGGAGGAAAAAACCGCAACAAATGAGGGTCTTTGCCGTTTTCCAGTTGTAATTACTTTGGTTCCTGAACTTCATAGGGTCTCCCATTTTGATAAAAGATTGTTCGGAATTCCCCCCTCACCAGGTTCTGAGATACAAGCCTGCAGCAATATCTGGATTCCGTTCGGTACTGCAAAACATCCAATGGCTGATTGCCGGGTGGCTGGACCCAGGTTAATGTAACGCCTGAGCGTCGTAACCAATTGGTAACTATCCGTCCCTCACTTCACCCGTGTTCTGGTCCGCAAAAAGCCGCCATTAAGCGATGGCGACGGTATCCGCGGAAGAAATTTTTCTGTTCAGTCTTAAGTTTCGAGGCCCTATGACGGGGTAGGATACGAGCGTGAGCGGTTCTGGATTCAAGTTATAAGCCCTGCCGGGGTCTAATACATCCTAAAAAGGAGGCAATTTTATAACAGAGTGGGGCTTTGTCAAGGGATTTTGCAGGTAAGAAATTTTACTTTTGAGGTCCCAAAAGCAGTTGACACCCCTGGGCGGGGTTGGTAGAATCACTTTGATTCATACAAATGGCAGTCTCGATCACCAAGTCGGTTAATGTCACTCGCGCACAGCGGATGTGTTGTTGTACGTGTACCGCTGGGGGGCGCCGTGTGACTGGAGATTAACGACTTGTAATTCGAACTCCAAGAAGTAATTCTCATAACGGACGCCCGCTGACGGTAAGAAAACGCCAGCGGGCGTTTTTTTTTTGGTTAGTCCGCGAACCGGCAAGATCAGCTCGAACCTGAAAATGGATGCTCAAGGAGAAATAACGGTGATGATCGAATCCCACGGAGGACGTCTCATCAATTGGCCGGCCGGCGTAGATAACGCCGCGATGCTGGAGGCGGCCGCTCGCGAACTGCTTCAGGGGGCCTCATGCTTGTAAGCCTCCTTGCCTTCATCACCGGCATTCTGGTAGGACTGACGGGCACCGGCGCGGGCGTTATCCTGACGCCGCTGCTTTTGCTGGTCACCCCGTTCCATGCGCTCACCGTAATCGGCACGGACCTGATGAGCGGGGCCGTCACCAAGCTGGCAGGCGTCTTTGAACATCGCAAACTGGGACAGGTCCGGTGGAACCTGGCCGGGTACCTCCTGGCCGGAAGCGTTCCGGGGTCGATTGCCGGCATCCTCTTTATTCATGGGCTGAAGGGATGGATGTCTGAAGCTGAACTGGACCACTCACTGAAGATCCTGCTGGGCCTCACGCTTTTTGGCGTCTCATTCTTCCTGCCCTTTCTGCGTGGCAAGACGCTGCACAACGATTCCGGCGTCTATTCAAATCTGAGCTTCTCAAACGGTGGCTTTAAGCTTGCATCCGTGGGAGCGATTGTGGGCTTTCTGGTTTCCATGACTTCCGTGGGCAGCGGAAGCCTGCTGATGATTTCGTTGCTGGTGCTGGTTCCCCTGCCGCTTGGCAGCCTGGTGGGAACCGACATCCTTTTTGGTCTTGTGACCACGGCCTTGGCCGGATCACTGCATTGGGAGATGGGAAATTTCAATTCCAGTCTCTTCCTTCTGCTGGTTGCCGGTGAAGTGCCGGGGGTCATCATCGGGAGCCGGCTTACGCGCCGGATCCCGGAGCGTTACATTACCTGGCTTTTCAGCATTTTGTACTTCTCGCTGGGGGCGCGTTTACTCGTCGGTTAGATGGGGCGCGGGGCGAAGCCTTCCAGATATCTCATTACGGAACGGATGAAAGGAAACTATGGAACTCGAAACACTGGATATTCCTGAAATTGCAAAATCACTGGCCGAGCGCCATCCAAGCGAGATTATGCAGTTCGCGCTGGAGAACTTTAAGGGCTCCATCGGCATCAGCTTTAGTGGGGCGGAAGACGTTGTCCTGGTCGACCTGGCGGTGAAAATCGGCGGCAATTTCAAAGTCTTTTCGCTCGATACCGGCAGGCTTCACTCTGAAACCTATCAGTTCATCGACAAGGTGCGCGAGCACTACGGCATTCCGGTCGAAGTCTTCTTCCCCCAGGTAGCCGCGGTGGAAAAACTGGTCAAGGAGAAAGGCCTGTTCTCATTTTACCAGGACGCCCACAAAGAGTGCTGCGGAGTCCGCAAAGTTGAGCCGCTCAAGCGGGCGCTTGGGCCTCTTGACGCCTGGGTCACCGGACAGCGGCGCGACCAGAGCCCTTCCACACGCGCGCAGGTTGCCGTGGTGGAAGTCGATCCCGTCTTCTCCAAGCCCGGCCATGACCTGATCAAGTTCAACCCCATTGCCAACTGGAGTTCGCAGCAGGTGTGGCGCTACATCCGCGAGAACAACGTGCCTTTCAATCCGCTGCACGAGCGCGGCTTTGTCTCGATTGGTTGCGAACCCTGCACGCGGCCAGTGCTTCCGGGCCAGCATGAACGTGAAGGACGCTGGTGGTGGGAAGATACGACCAAGAAGGAATGCGGCCTCCACTCGGGCAACATTGAGGCCAAGAACTAAGTAGTTTAGCAGGATACGGTTCCTGCCGGCTGGGGGCCACGGGCTCCCCGCCGCTGAACCGACTCCGGCACAACCTCATCCTGTGCAAAGCGATGGAACTGCTTCTGTCTGCCGCCCAGAAGGCCGGCAGGTTCCTCGCCGCGCTCGGACGGGCGGGCGAAGTGAAACACCATTCCTTGCTCCACGGCTCGGGGCAAAGTCACGAATCTTTAGATTGATCTGGGTTGGTTATTCGCCGAGGGCGGCTTTGCTGACTTCAGGTTCATTGGGGCCGGCCTGCCGAAGGTCCCTATAAACGCGGCCTGCAATTTCCGCGGCATGAGGACCGTACATCTGCCGGCCACCTCGCAACAGGACCACCACAACGTACTGGGGCCGCGCGTCAGAATAGGATAGGAACCACCCCAGCCTGGCGCCGTCTTCACTGCACGTTCCGGTTTTGCCCAGGATCTGAACAGCGCCGTCACTCGCCATGCGAGCTGTGCCGTAGGTGACCGCAGCCGCCATTCCGGCCCTTACTTCAGGAATCTGTGTTTTCAGATTGGTCAGGCGGCGCCGTACTTTGGGCTCAAAATGTTCCACTTGTTCCTGAGTGCGCGGGTATTGCAGGTAGTAGAGTGTTCCGCCGTTGGCTATAGTTGAAGCTACGGCAGCCCATTGCAAGGGCGTAACT
>JBJKQZ010000175.1:0-8524 GCA_046704865.1 Terriglobia bacterium | reverse complement strand
GGTCTCTTCTGCCGCGCAAGGCGCAGTCACGCAGGCAAAACTCTAGCCGGAACGTCAGTAAACAGGCCGGCCCATGCAGGGAACCAACATTGAATTCAAGGCCCGGATGCGCCATGAGAAGCGTGTCCGGGCCGCCCTCGAAAGCTTGCGCCCGCGCGTGGCCGGAACCGACCATCAGATCGACACCTACTTCAACACGCCCTCAGGCAGGCTGAAACTCCGCCAGGGAAACATTGAAAATGCCCTGATTTTCTACCAGCGGGAAAACAGATCGCAAGTGCGCCCCTCGCGCGTTCTCCTTTGCGAATTCTCAGATTTGGCAGAAATGCAGACTCTTAAAACTGTGTTGGAATCGGCGCTCGGAGTCGCCGCCGTAGTGGACAAAGTGCGCGAGATCTATTATGTGGACAACATCAAGATCCATCTGGACCGTGTTCGCCGGCTCGGCGAATTTCTGGAAGTTGAGGCCTTTGTCAAAAAAGGGAACCTCCGCCACGCCCGGAAGCAGGCTGAGCGGATCAAGGAATTGTTTGGAGTCCGCCCACAGGACATTTTGTCCCACTCCTATTCAGACCTGATTCTGGAACGCGGCAGTTCGCGACGGACGCGCGACCGGCGGGCGGGTCTTCGCCGTTCGGCTTGATGCCCGCGTGGGAATGTGCCAGAATAAGGATTAATCGGGATTTTGAAAAATATGGCGGCTCATCAGACTCACACAAATGCCATAGTGAAAGTGCTAATCATAGCGCAGGAGAAGAAGTGCACTCCGATCTTAAAACACTGATTGATCTCCAGCGATTGGATCTGGAGATCGCAGAACTTACCTCCCGGATCGACACCTTCCCAACACAAATTCAGGCCATAGAACAACAGCTTAACGACTTTATTCACGCTCATGAAGAGCGCCAGCATCATCTGGCCGCAAACCAGAAAGAGCGCCGGGATATGGAAGGCGAGATCCAAATGATTCGCCAGAAGATTTCCAAGCATAAGGACCAGCTTTATCTGGTGAAAACCAATGAGCAGTACCGGGCCATGCTCAAGGAAATCGAGGGTGAAGAGGCCAATATCCGCAGCATTGAAGACCGCATTTTGGAGAGGATGATCGAATCCGAGGAACTCCAGAAGCTGGTTAAGGAAGCTGCCGGGCGGCTGGATTCTGAGAAAGCGCGCGTGGCCGCGGAAAAGAATCAACTGGAAGGCGCCGCAAAAGCTTCCAGCGAAGAGAGAGACCATCTTGTCCAGGAGCGAAAGGGTCTCGCGTCAAGCCTCAACGAGGACATCCTGGTCCATTATGAGCGGGTCCGCAAAGGGCGAGGCGGCCTGGCGCTGGCGGAAGTCCGCGAAGGAAAATGCATGGGGTGCAACGTGCTTCTGCGCCCGCAACTCTATTATGATGTTCGCGCCGGAGAGGGCCTTTACGAGTGTGAAAACTGCGCTCGCATCCTTTATTCCCGCGAAAAGCTTTCAACCCCTTCCGGGACCGCAACCGACGGCCAGCAGGCGGTGGCGCCCAATTAGCGCCCTACCCGCGAGGGCTGAATGTGTGGCCAGTTCTATGCCACATGCGCACCAGTATCACGCCCTCAGCCGGCATTTCCTGACCCATGACCAACCCATCAACCGACAAACAAATCATTGCGCACGTTGACGGCGGATCGCGCGGCAATCCCGGCCCGGCGGCTTACGCTGTGGTAGTGGACGCCGCAAACGGGGGCCATCTCGCCTCGCTCTCCAGGTATCTCGGCCATACCACCAATAACGTGGCGGAATATGAAGGGCTGCTGGCTGCGCTCACCTATGCGCTGGAGCATAACTTCCGGCGGCTGAAAATCATTACCGACTCAGAACTGATGGCTCGCCAGATTAGCGGCCAGTACAAGGTGAAAAATCCCAATCTCAAAGTGTTGTATGACCGCGCGCAGGCACTAATCGCGCAATTTGATATGTTCCGCATTGAGCATGTCCGGCGGGAGCATAATCGCGAAGCCGATCGCCTGGCCAACGAAGCGATGGACACCGCGGAAAAACAAAAGATGTCTCCGCCTCAACCCTCGGCACAAAAGATTCACCGGCAATCTGAAATCGAGCCTGCCGTGAAAACCCGTTCAGAATCTCTCACCGCAACTGCCACCTACCACCAGGGCATGCTCGAACTCGATAGCCCGCTTCCGCTCGAAGAAGGCGAGCAGGTCAAGCTGAAAATCGAACGTAAGGAATAGCGACCAATCTTCTTATATGCAGCCGTTTCCAAACCCTTGACCCAGACCGGCATGCCAGCCCTAGCGCAGGTGAATCAAGAGAATTCTTCTTGCATGAGAATGCCCGCGCACGCCACGGCTTCACACTTCGCCTCTTCTGCCAGCCGTTGTGCCATTTCCAAATCCCTGCCTCAATCCATGCGCTTCCCACTGAGAAGGCTTTCAAAATGTGTGAGATAAATCACAGGAAATAATTCTTTACAACACCTGATTCCGCAAACTAGACTACACCAGTTTACAGTCCTGCGCTTTCAGCGCCTTCAAGCTCATGACTTTTCTTTGTTCGGGGAGGGATTAGATTGATACGAGGTAACTACAGGTTGTTGCTCGTCCTTTTGGTACTGGCTGAAGGAGTTCTAGCCTTCAACTGCGGCCAGGCACCTTCAAACAGTTTGACCGAAAGCGAGCCGAGCAACATTTCTATTTCGGTCACGCCGGGTACCACAGTCGTTGCACCCGGCCAGACGGCGCAGTTCACAGCGCAGGTTTCGGGGATCAGTTCACCGCAGATCATCTGGGGTATCTTCAATCCCAGTGCGACCAAGGGCAATATCGATTCCAGCGGTCTCTATACAGCCCCGAGCACAGTGCCGGCTACTTCTATCACCGTTGTTGCGCAAATTGTCGGACACCCCTTAGAGACCGCTACGGCCACCATATGGTTTCAGGCACCGGGCCCGGTTTCAACCTCAGGAAATCCGTTGGTGGCCCGGTTTTCGATTGTAGTGCCCAATGGCGGCAACGTGAAGATTGAGTTTGGGCCGAGTACTTCCTACGGCATGGACACGTGGACGCAACCTGCGCCTTCCGGGGGCGGGCCGGTGAATATTCTTGTAGCGGGAATGAGGGCGTCCAGCACCTATCACATGCGGGCCGTAATGAGCTTGCCGGGCGGAATCCAGCAGCAGGATATCGATCACACATTTCAAACCGGAGCGCTTCCAGCTGGCCGAGTACCTCAAATTTCCGTGCAGACAACTGGCAGCCTGCCTCCCAATCCCGGCGTTGAGTGGATGATGCTAATAAACGGTAGTGCAGTGACAACAAATCCTTTGGAGGCAGTTGTGACTGACCTCCAAGGAAATGTGATCTGGTACTATGACCTCGATCCTACTGGTACGAATAAATTATCCCCTTTTCCTATGAAGCTCATGCCGAATGGCGACATCTTGATCAATGGCAGCCCAGTAGGGAATGGATACGGTCTTCCTGGAACGCTTGAGGAGATCGATCTTGCCGGAGACACGGTTCGGCAGATGACTGTCGCTCAATTGAACACCCGCCTTGCTGCCGCCGGATACAATTTGACGGTAAGCGCAATCCATCACGATTTTGCTATGCTGCCGAATGGGCATGTAATTCTAATTGTAAATCACACAAAGAACTTTACTGATCTTCCTGGGTATCCTGGCACCACTGCTGTGATTGGAGACGCCCTCGTCGATCTGGACACTAATTGGAACCCTGTCTGGGTTTGGGATACTTTCGATCATCTGGATGTCAATCGGGCCCCTCGCGGTCTGCCTGATTGGACCCATGGGAATGCCGTTATCTATTCGCCCGACGATGGCAACTTGCTCTTTTCACTTCGCCACCAGTCCTGGGTCCTCAAGATTGATTACGAGGACGGCAAGGGAAACGGGGACATCCTCTGGAAATTCGGGTACCAGGGAGACTTCACTCTGGATTCTGGGGCGCCAGCAGCTTGGACGTACGGGCAGCACGATATTCATATACTAAGCCCAAATTCAACTGGTATCTTTACGCTGGGCGCATTCGATAACGGATATATCCGTGTTCTCGATAGCGCAGGAGACCTCTGCGGCACAACGGGCCAACCCGCTTGCTATAGCCGAGTGCCATTTTTCCAGGTGGACGAACCCACCCGCACCGCGCACGTTATCTGGGAAGATACTAATCTGCCCTACTCTTTGGCTTTAGGGAGCATCGAAACACTTGCCAATGGGGACGTGGAGTTTGATGAAGGGTTCCTGCCAGGAAGCCAACTGAACGCTCAAGTCCAGGAAGTAACGCAAGAGGCAACTCCTCAGACTGTCTGGCAAATGATTGTGACTGGCCAGGCCGGGTACCGGATTTACAGGATTCCCAGTCTCTATCCCGGTGTTCAATGGTGAGTGCTGACGAACTCTCCGCAGCATTTTGAATTTGCGGTTCCTCATTTTGTGAACCTCTGTTGTGTTGAAATAGCGGATCAGTCTTTTGGAAGCTGCTGACGAGGGCCTTCGGCCCTGCCCCGTAATGATATGATGGTCTTTTTCACCAGGGGATGACTGTTATGCCTGATCCTGCTTCCATTTCCATTTCCTCGATTCAACCCCTGACGATGCTCAAGGAAGAAGAGCAGATGTTCCAGGCGGCGGCGCGTGAGTTTGCCGAAAAAGAAATCCGCCCGCATGTTGAAGCGATGGACCGCGAGGGCGTGTTCCGCGAGGAGTTGATCGGGAAGTTCTTCGAGCAGGGCTTCATGGGGATTGACGTTCCTGAAGCCTGCGGCGGCAGCGGCGGAACGTTCTTCATGGCGGTGCTCGCCATCGAAGAGTTTTCTCGCGTGGACGCATCCGCCGGCGTGGTGATTGACGTCCAGAACACGCTGGTCTCGAACGCCATCCTCCTCTGGGGCACGGAGGAGCAGAAGAAGGAATTCGTCACCCGTCTGGCGCGCGATACCGTGGGCGCCTACGCACTCTCAGAGGCGGGTTCGGGCAGTGACGCTTTCGCGCTTGAAACCCGCGCCATCGAAGACGGCGATCATTACATCCTGAACGGCCGCAAGCTCTGGATCACCAACGCGAAGGAGGCCGGCCTCTTCATCATCTTTGCCACGCTCAACCGTGAGTTGGGATACAAAGGCATCACGGCTTTTCTGGTGGAGCGATCGACGCCCGGCTTCACCGTTGGGAAAAAAGAAGACAAACTGGGAATCCGCGCCTCTTCCACCTGTGAACTGCTCATGGAAGATTGCCGCGTCCCGAAGCAGAACGTCCTGGGGCAGCCGGGCAAGGGCTATAAGGTGGCGATTGAAACACTCAACGAAGGCCGCATCGGAATTGCCGCGCAGATGGTGGGTGTGGCGCAGGGGGCCTTTGATCATGCCCTGCGTTATGCGCAGGAGCGGAAGCAGTTCGGCAAATCCATCAGCGAATTCCAGGCCATCCAGTTCCAGCTTGCCCGTCTCGCCGCAGATATTGAAGCCGCACGGCTACTGGCCTACAACGCTGCGCGACTCAAGGATGCCGGAAAGTCTTTCCTGAAAGAAGCTGCCATGGCCAAGTATTTCTGTTCCCAGGTGGCGGAACGAGTGGCCTCCGAATGCATTGAAATTTACGGCGGCTACGGCTTTACCAAAGATTACCCCGCGGAAAAATACCTGCGCGACTCAAAGATAGGAAAGATTTACGAAGGCACTTCCTTTATGCAACTCCAGACCATCGCCAAAATTCTTCTGGGGCAATAGTGCGCTGCCGTGAGTGTGATAGTGGATTTGGTGCTTTCGCGCTAACGGCTGAAGGTTGTTAACTTCCGCCTCGGGCTACGATCTTGCCAGTTTTCTCAGCAGCATGCGGACCTCTTCCGCATTGGGCGCCTTCGGATCGAGCCGCAAGTAGGTTTCATACTCACGGCGGGCCTCTTCGCTCTTGCCAGCCTTTTGCAGATTCACTGCCAGGTCATAATGCGCGTGCGCATCATCGGGCGTCAGCTTAATCGCCGCTTCACACTGCTCAACGGCGGCGGCGTAATTCTTTCTCTCATTCAGCGTATCGGCCAGCACCAGGTGGACGGCTGCATCTGACGGGTTGTCGCGCAGATACTGCTCATAGTGGCCAATGGCCTCATAGAGCTGTCCATTCTGCCGCAGCGCATTGGCCAGCGCAAGGCGCGCGTCATTGTAATCTGCATTGTCGCGCAGCGCTTCCCGCAGATCCTTGATCCCCTCGTCCTTCTTGCCCTGCCCGACCAGCGCCGATCCCAGCGCGTAATGCGCTTCCGCAGAGTTGGGAATTATCTTGAGCGCCGCTCTGGCCTCGTCTGCCGCACCCGCAAAATCTCCCGATTGTTGAAGCAGTCCCGCCAGTTGCAGATGCGCCTGGGGTGAGGCGGGCTTGTCCTTGATGGCCATGCGCAGGGCTTCTGCCGCGCCCTTGGTATCCCCCAGTTGCAGCAGCGCGCCTCCCAGCTTTGCGGCAAGCTCCGGATCGGAAGGCTTCAGGCTAAGCGCCTGGCGGTAAACTTTGGCCGCTGACTTGTAATCCTTCTTGGCAAGCAGCGCGTCAGCAAGCTGCAATTCGTATTCAACAGAGGTGGGGTCCAGAGTCACGGCCTGCTGGATGACATTCACCGCGCCCTGCGGGTCACCGTTTTCCTGGAGAACCTTTGCCAGACGCATCCGCAGGTTCAGGTCATTCGGCAGCAGGCGCAAGGCGTCGCGATAGGTGGGGACCGCAAGGTCATAATTCTTCTGTTCGGCCAGCAGGTCTCCCAGTGCTTCCAGCGCCTCCGGGAAATTGGGCCGCAGCTTCACAGCTTTTTGCAGCGCGGCCTGCTCCGCGCTGGTATTCCCCGCGGCCTTCAGCGCCAGTGCCAGCCGATACTGAATTTCCGGGCTTTTGGGCGCTAGTTGCGCCGCCACGCGGTATTCCCCCAACGCCTCCTTCACCTTGTTAGCGGACATATAGGCATTGGCAAGATCCAAATGTGCTGAGGGGTCCTTCGGCCGGAGCCTGACAGCCTGCTGGTAATCCTGAACAAAACGCACCAGGTCGCCCGCCGATTCCACAGATTCGGCAAGGTTCTGGGTGTAGGAGCCCGTTTCCGGAGAAAGTTCCTGGGCCTTCCGCAACTCCGCCACGGCCGCCGTCAAGTCGCCTGTTTTCCGAAGCACCAGCCCGAGTTTTTCATGGAGTTCCGGGTCGTCCGGTTTCAAGCGCAGGGCCTCGCGATACTGCGTGACGGCAGCCTGATGATTCCCCACCGACAAATAGGTTGCGGCCAGCTCCACGTGGGCATCCGCATTATCCGGGCTCTGCCTGATCACCTCCAGCAATTCCTTCTCTGCATCGGCAAAATCGCCTGACTCGCGATAAGCCAGCGCAAGATTAAAGCGGTAAATAGTCTGGTTTGGACGAAGAGAAACAGCCTGTCGGAATTCATAAATTGAGGAAATCACGTTCCCCGTGGCTTCCAGCGCCGTGGCAAGGCTGTAATGGAGGTGCGCGTCATCCGGGGCCAGGTTGATAGCGGCCTGGTACTCCTTGATGCTGTCGGCATATTGCCTTTGGAGCGTCAAGGCGTCCGCCAGGCCCGCATGGATACTGGCGTTCTGGGGATCAAGCTTCTCAGCCTGCTTGTAAGCCTCCACCGCCTGGCTCACCTTGCCGGCCTGGAGCAGCGCGTTCGCCATCGACGCCCGGACCTCGGCGCTCTTTGGCTGCAGGCTCAGCGCCCGCTGATATGCCTGCATGGCTTCCTGAGACTTTCCGCTGGCGGCCAGCACACGCGCGATGTTTGCCACGGCATCCGCGTCATTCGGGTGGCGTTGCTGCTCTGCACGATATTCCTTCAGCGCTTCAGGAAGCTGGCCAATACTCTCAAACAGCGCCCCCAGGTTGCGGTGAATTCCGTTCAGGTTCGGATCCAGTTGCAGGGCGCGTTGATACTCGCGGATGGCGTTGCCCACATCCTGCTGCGCCGCCAGTGCGTTTCCCAGCCCGTAATGTGCCCGCGGGGAATTGGGCGCAAGTTCCAACGCCTTGCGATAGGCATTTTCAGCCTGTTTCCATTTCTGCTGTCTGGAAAATTGATTGCCTTGTTTCAGGTAGTCAATTGCGTTCGCAGGGTTGGTCTGGGCAGGAACGGGAGCGCACGCCATCACCGCCACGGCAAACAACAGCCAGTACTTTGCCAGAAAAGCGTGACTTGGCATTCCCCAATCCCTCTTTTAATAGGATACACCGTGGAAGCGTAAAAAAGTGCCCGAGTCCAGCGGCTAGTGGATGACCTTGATTTGTGCTAGGCTAATGCCGACCGGGGGCAGACGCCTGAATGTCCATCCAAAGCCAGAAAGACCTTATTGCGCTTAAAGAAGTGGGGCGGATCGTGCACCTTGCTCTCGCTGCCATGCGGCGCACGGTGTGCCCGGGAATCAGCACCGGGGAACTTGCTGACGTCGGCGGACAGGTGATGCGGTTGAATGGCGCGCGTTCTGCGCCGGCGCTGGTCTACGGTTTTCCCGGCGACGTTCTGAT
>JBJKQZ010000174.1:0-2559 GCA_046704865.1 Terriglobia bacterium | reverse complement strand
CTCTCATACAAAGTCGCTGCGGCTGACCACTTTCCTGAGAATGTTCGACGAACTTGGCCTGGAGATCATTACCCAGTCCTTCAGGCGCCGCCGCCGGTCATTTAACCAGTGGATGCTGCGCGCAGGCCTGAAGCCGGGCGACGCGCGTTACCAGGAAGCTCGCAGGCTTTTGGAAAAATCAATCCCGGGTGACAAGGCGGCGTTTTCACCGCAAATCGAAGGCGACGACATCCAGATTGTCCATAATGAAGGCATGTTCCTGCTGGCGCGGCGCACCGCGGAATAACCGCCTCCAGTCATTAATCCCCCAAAAGACAGCTCAAATTGACCTTCCGAGAAGGATTCGACCAACTCGGCCCTCGATTGGAGGTCGGTGAACACCCTGAGCACTATAAAAATTACTTGACATATTGTTGCAGTAGTACAACAATATGTCTATGGACTTAGGCTCCAGTTCGGATGCGCGCACTGGGTCATCCCTCTATAACAGAATCGCCGTCCTGCGCGCCGAACGCGGTCTAAGCCGCAACGCTCTTGCCAACGCACTACAGGTCAACTACCAGACCATCGGCTACATAGAACGTGGTGATTTCAAACCCAGTCTGGAGTTAGCCTTTCGCATCAGCGAGTACTTCGGCCTTCCGATCGAGGCCATCTTCTCACGCAAGCCTTTTCAACCGCTGAGCGAACAGGTCTACGGAAATCGCAATTCGCCCCCTGCCGGCAACTCGAAGTAAGTTGGGAGGAAAGCCATGTTTAACACGCCGAAGATTCCGGGTGTCTCGATGGCGTCTCGCAAGAATCGGCGTATGTTTGTGATGCTTACCTACGCGATCCTTGTGGCATGCTTTGTGGCCATTCCCGTTGTGCCGTTCCGGGGCAGCCGAATTCAGGCTGCGTGGGGCCTGTTGTTTTTCCTCATCTACCTCATAGGAAATCACTTCCTTTTCGGCAGCATCATAGAGCCCTTTATAGCATATAGCCTGCGCAACGAAGAAGAGCTGATAAGCCTTCGCTCTGGACCGAGACACCACAAGCCGGACGAGCGTGAACTGGCCGTACGAAATGCGGCGCATTACCAGGCATTTCGTGTCGCGGCGATATATGGGCTCGTGGTTTGGGTAGTTATCATGGCTTCACCCACATCGAGTGGTTCTCCCGTGGCCCTGTCGATCCTGATAATGCCCCTGTTAGCTATGCTTTGGACCCTGCCGCAAGCCATCATCCTGTGGACGGAACCGGACGCTCCGGAAGAAGACAGGGTTTGAGCCGCTTCCGAGCCAAGGGGCTCACTGAAATCGAAATTCGCCCCCCTGCCGGCAACGCGAAGTAAGTTGGGAGGAACATCATGGTAAACACACCCAGTTTTCTTGGTATTGCGATGGGCCCGCAAAAGAACCGCCGTCTGCACTTGACGGTCATGTATGCAGTTCTTTTAGTGTTTGCTGCGGCGATTGTTGTTCCTCCCTGGGCTGACCGAATCCCGTCCATTTACATTCTAGTTTTTTCGCTAATGGCCTATTCTCTCATTCAAATCCGGGTGTTCCCCAAAATGCTGAAAGTTGAGGAGTTTGGAGAGCGAACGGGCGCAATGATAGTCCACGGTATGAAACAGGGCTCACCCGAGATGGAAGAAATCGATGAACGCGAGATGGCGGTTCGAAACCTCGCACACCTCCAAGCGTTTCGTGTCATCCAGGTTTACTCCATTTCAATCGTTCTTGTTTTACTCGTTTGGCACGAGGTGAGTGGTTCCACGGTTTATCGGTTTGCGGCGATTGCACTCTTGCTCCTGGCTTTGCTGACTTTTACGCTACCGCAAGCCATCATCCTGTGGACGGAACCAGATGTGCCGGAAGAAGCCAGGATCTCGAACTCGTAGCAACGACTACCCCTGCGCCGCTCCGGTTTTTCCTGCCTGCAGAAACGGCCATTCGCCCTTTGCCCGTGCGCGGAAAAGGTAGGCCGCAGTGCCGAGTACAAAAACTACAAGGGCAAATTCCAGAGCCCCGCGGGCAGAAGTCGTCAAAATGTAAAGCCATCCACACAAAGATATCAGACCTGGAATCGGGTAGAACCACATCTTGAATGGCCGCACCATGTTGGGCTGCTTGAATCGCAGGACAAAAAAGCCGACGGCCTGCGGCAGGTACTGCAACAGCACGCGCGTCGCCACCAGGCTGACAATAACTTCCGGCAGGCGCAGCAGGCTGAAGCCGGCGGCAATCACCCCGAGAGTAACCAGCGACACATGAGGGAAATCGTGCTTGGGGTGAAGCCGGGCAAAGACTTTAAAGAAATTTCCATCCGCGGCTGCAGCATAGGGTATTCGCGACTAGCCCAGCAGCAATGAGAACGCAGAGGCAAAGGCAATCCAAAGCATCAGCAGGGTCATCAGCTCACCGGCAAAACGCCCCTGGAGCTTCTGGATATACTCTGAAGCGATAAAGTGGCTCTGCTGCGCCTCGCGCCAGGGAATCACGCTGAGAATTGATGTGTTCATCAGGATGTAGATGATGGCGACGAACGCGATGGAAAACAGTATGGCCAGTGGAATGA
>JBJKQZ010000173.1:0-3312 GCA_046704865.1 Terriglobia bacterium | reverse complement strand
CTTTATGCCTGTGGGTACCGCCGGGGCCGTGAAGGCGATGACTCAATCGCAGCTTGAGGAGGTGGGCGCCCAGATCATTCTGGGCAACAACTATCACCTGTGCATGCGTCCCGGGCACGAAAGGGTTCACGAACTCGGCGGGCTGCACAGCTTTATGAGCTGGCCGCACCCCATCCTGACGGACAGCGGTGGCTTCCAGGTGATGAGCCTGAAAGGCCTGGGGAAAGTGACCGAAGACGGCGTCTGGTTCAGCTCGCACCTGGATGGTTCTCGCCACTTCTTTTCGCCCGAGAGCGTGATGGAATCTGAATTGTCGCTGGGCGCCGATTTCATCATGCCCCTCGATGAATGCGTGGATTATCCCGCCAGCCATGAAACCCTGAAGCGGTCCGTCCGCTTGACAGGCCGCTGGGCGGAACGGTCAAAGAAATTCTTTGCGGAAAACGTCGGGAAATTCCAGGCCGCGCCGGGCAGTGATGCGGAGAAAGCGGAACTGGGGCCGAGCCTGTTTGGGATTGTCCAGGGAGGCACCGATTCAGCGCTGCGGCAGGAAAGCGCCATGGAGATTTGCGAAATCGGGTTCGACGGTTATGCCATCGGCGGGCTCTCCGTTGGGGAGCCGAAGGACGATTTGTACGGCGTGACGGAGCGCGTGGCCCGGCTGCTGCCTGAAGACCAACCGCGTTACCTGATGGGCGTGGGAACCCCGGAGGACCTGGTAAGATGCGTGGCGCTGGGCGTGGACATGTTTGATTGCGTAATGCCCACCCGCAATGCACGCAACGGCAGCGTGTTTACTTCCGAGGGAAAGCTGGTGATCAAAAGCGCGAAGTATTCGAGCGACACGGGGCCGCTGGACCCCGAGTGCGGTTGCCAGGTGTGCCGTCGATATTCGCGCGCCTACATTCGGCACCTTTTTGCCGTGGGTGAGATGTCGGCTTCCATGCTGGCGACGTACCACAATTTGTGGTTTTACCGTGACATGATGAAGCGAGTTAGGCAATCTATACGTTTTGGAGGGTTTGGGAAGTTCCTTGCAGGGGTGCTTGAGAGCTCCCGGCGGGGATCCCTTTCGGTATAGCGTAAAGTCGAATTAAGCGTTACTGTAAAACCCTGCTGGTCTCTGCAATAAGTGCGGATCATTCATCCCTAATCCTGAACTAGATGGCTCGATTTTGCTCGAGTGTGTGCTAATTAATCGGATCGTTTTGGCGGCGGACCCCGGTGCGGGCGGGGCGCTGACGCAGTTTCTCCTGTTGTTTGCCCCTCTATTTCTCATCTGGTACTTCCTGGTCATTCTCCCTCAGCAACGCAACCGCCGTAAGAATCAGCAGATGCTATCCAATCTGAAGACCGGCGATCGCGTGATGACTTCCGGCGGAATTTACGGCTTGATTACCGGATTCCGAGGCGATATTGTGCAGGTACAGATCGCCAACCAGGTGAAAGTGGATATCGCACGGTCTGCCATTACGGGAGTTCAGGGCGAAGGGGATGAGCAAGCTGCGCAAGAGAAGGGCTCGAAGGGAAAACAATGACCTCTCTGCTGCGGGCTTCCAGGGGACGAGGATTTTAAGCAATGGATCATAATCGCATTCGGAACCGTACGGTCTTTATCCTAGTTGTTGTCATCGGATGTGTTCTGGGCCTTACCGGCTTTCCCAAAAACATCACACAGCTTAAAACCAACCTTAAAAACCGCATCCACCTGGGACTTGATTTGAAGGGCGGAACGCACATGGTGCTACAGGTCCATGTGGATGACGCCGTCAAGGTAACTACCGATCAGGCGCTGGAGCGATTGCGGGACGAAATGACAAGCAGGAGCATCCCGTACACCTCCGTTGATCGCCAGGGCATTTCATCCATCCTGATCAAAGGCGTGCCGGACTCAAAGTCGGGCGATCTGGATTCACTGGTTGCACAGCAGTTTTCAACCTGGACGCTCCAGCGTGTTCCAGGCCAGTTGGCTTCCCGCGTGATGAACATGAAGGTGAGCGAAGCCAACCTGATTCGCGACCAGGCGCTTGAACAGGCCAGGAGCACCATCACGCGGCGTATTGACGCCCTCGGCCTTGTCGGGCCCGAGGTTGCCGACTACGGGCAGGGCGATTACGAGTTGGTTATTCAACTGCCGGGTGTCAGCGATCCTACCCGCGTCAAAAATATCATCCAGGCGACGGCAATGCTGGAGTTGAAGATTGTTCGGGGCGGCCCATACCAGAGCCGTGAGGCCGCGCTCTCTTCTTTCGGCGGAGTGCTGCCGCCGGGGACGGAATTGGAGCCCGGAAGTCCGGATTCTTCAACAACCAGCAGCAGTTCGAGCGGCGGGCAGGTCTGGTATCTTCTGAACCAGGTGGCCGCCGTTACCGGGCGTGACCTGACAGGCGCCCAGCCTTCGACGGGCCAGAACGGGCAGCCCAGCGTCAACTTTACACTTTCGCGAGACGGGGCGGCGCGCTTTGGCGAGGTTACCAGCAAGAATATTGGCAAACAACTAGCTATCGTGCTGGATAACCGGGTGGTTTCCGCGCCGGTGATCCAGAGCCAAATCACGGATTCAGGCGAGATCACCGGATCCTTTACTACTCAGCAGACTTCTGACCTGGCCCTCATGCTTCGTTCCGGCGCTCTTCCGGCCTCGATCAGTTACCTCAATGAGAACACAGTGGGACCATCGCTCGGAGCGGACTCCATCCGCGCTGGTGTTATCTCCTGCATCGTGGGCTTCCTGGCGGTCATTATCTTCATGCTGATCTACTACCGCGGAGCAGGGATCAATGCGGACGTGGCGCTGATCTTGAACCTGATCATCCTGATGGCGGCACTCGCATATTTTGGTGCGGTTTTGACCTTGCCGGGCATTGCCGGCGTCATCCTGACGGTTGGTATGGGTGTTGATTCCAATGTCCTGATTTTTGAGCGCATCAGGGAAGAATTGCGCCACGGGAAAGCGGCTGGGGCCGCAGTGGGCGCGGGGTTTGAGCATGCGTTCAGGACTATTATTGACACCCACGTGACAACTGTTGCGGCGGCTGCTATCCTCTTTGCATTCGGTACAGGCCCGATTAGAGGCTTTGCGGTTACGCTTACCATCGGATTGATTGCAAACCTTTTCACTTCGGTGTATGTTTCTAGGACTATTTTTGATTTTGTGCTGTCGAGACGCCAGAAGGGCGAAGCGCTCAGTGTGTAAGATTTTGGGAACATAACGGCGCCCTCCGGTGTCTATATTTCACAGGCGGCGAATCAGGATAAAATGGAATTTTTTCACGAACCAAATATCGACTGGATGGGCAAGAAGTGGTATTT
>JBJKQZ010000172.1:0-4017 GCA_046704865.1 Terriglobia bacterium | reverse complement strand
TACTTGCAGACCTGCGCAAAGTCAGCGCACACAGCCTCCGCAAATGCATTTCCCCAATGCTTTTCGGCCTCAGGCTAAAAAGTGCAGGGCCGGATAACACTACCCGACCCTGCCAGGAGAAGGGGCCTTGCGCCTTGTGGAACACCTTTGCAAATTCAGTTAAATTGCCACTTCGGAAAATCTAAAGTGCAAGCCGCCGTGTATCCTCATGGGCAATCGAGGCAGCATGCAGGCGCAGTCCCCTGCGCCTGGAAACATTATCGATGGCGCACTTCAGGATGTGGACAATCTGCGGAACCGTGAACGAGTCTGTCATATAGTCAAACGCTCCCTGGTCCATGGCATCCAGATAAAGTTTCGTATCCGGTATGGGGGAAACGATGATCACGCTGACCGGCTCAACGGATTTAGCCGCGATGTCCAGCACATCCATCCAATTGCCGTCTGGCAACACGGTGTCGCTCAAAACCAGATGCGGGCATGGCATCTCGCAGAGGTGCTCTTCCGCTTCCCTTGCGCTCCTCGCCCGAACAACTTTGATTGAAAGCGCTTCAAGCACCAGTTGCAAAGTGTAGAAGCGGTCGTTTCGATGGTGAATCAATAACGCCGTAATTTTAGGCTTCATCATCAGCCTGCCTTGTTCATTCTCAAGTGTTAGTTCTATTTTCACAGTCTCAGCATGGAGCAGGACTGTTACGCCTTGATGACAAGCGCATGAAAATGCAGTTACATCACGGGCAGTGTTTGAGGAAGGAATGCACCGATCTGAGTGTGCATAGCGGGCTAAAAGAAGCGGAATATCGACCCTGCCGAAATGCTTGTTCCAACTACCAGTTTGTAATCGATCCGTCAGGCCGCTGGAACATCGGAATGGGACGTGAGCGCTCCGTAATTTCGGCTGCCAGTTGCAAGGGTTTGGTGTCGAGTTCCACGCCAAGTCCGGGGCGGCGATTGGGCCACAATTTTCCGTTGCGGAAATCGTAGAATTGCGGCAGGTGGGCATAAGAGTGAACGCCGTTTCCAAGCATTTCCATCATGACGGGTCCCGGGAAAACGCCGCAGCAGTGGACGAGCGCAGCCTCTGAAACCGGGCCCGTAAAATGCGGGATCAGGCCCACATAGTGTGTATCGCAGAGTGCCGCGATTTTCATGTATTCCGTGATGCCGCCGACATTCGGCAGGGTTACCCGCGCGTAATCGATCAACTGATTTTCGATGAGCCAGCGGACATCCCACTTGCTGCCGAACTGCTCGCCCACGGCAATAGGCACCTTGACGTGCTCGCGCAGCTCACGGTACACGCCGGGATTCTCTGAGCGGACGAGGTCTTCAGCAAAATAAGGCTCAAGCGGCTCAATCAGTGTGGAGAGGCGAACGGCATCGGGGAAATCGAGCCGGGTGTGATAATCAAGCGCCCAGTCACCATCCGGGCCCACGCCTTCTCGAATCTCAGCACAATCCTGGTAAGTCTGGCGAACCGCCTGGTGTGAATTGAACGTCCTGCCGCTCGGCGGGTCGGCCGTGGCGTAGCGGAATGCTCGGAAACCAGCATCCATGCAGGCCTGCGCTGTCTCCTTGAGCGTGCCATGGCGGGGAAAACCGGTGGAGTAACACTCCACATGATTGCGCGAAAGCCCTCCCAGCAGCTCATAAACCGGAACTCCCAGCGCCTTGCCCTTCAGGTCCCATAGCGCCAGATCAATGGCTCCCAGTCCGTCCAGCTTTTCGCGCCCGGCAGGATAGAAGTAGCCGCGAAACATCATCTGCCACAGGTGTTCAATGCGGGCGGGATCTGCACCGATCAGCATGGAGGCGCACTGTTTGACGGTGTCCGGCGATCCGCCCTCGCCAATGCCCGTGATTCCCTGATCCGTTTCCACCGTTACGATGTGGAAGCTCTGATTGAACGCCGGTGGCGACTGTGGGTTGTGGTAGAAGCGAATGCGCGTGATCTTCATCCCGGAACCTTTTTCCGCCGGCGACGACGATAAAGCCCCATCGGTGCGCCGCCTCGCAGGCATTGGGCCTGCCACTCCTCGACCGGCCACCGTGGCCGCGCCTCCCAAACCTGCTGCTTGTAGAAATGTCCGCCGCTTCATGATTCCACCTCCCAAAGCCGGTTGAGTCCGCCAGCGCTGCCGGCAGCTCCCGCAACCTCCATGTGCGGACGTTGCCAGCCGTTATTTCTTGAAGAGAGCGACGTTATCCCCGTGAGGAGAAAATTGCAAGTGGATGTAATGTTGAAATTTTCGGCGCGCCCCATGTACCCCAATAGGCATCCACAGTTATGCGCTGATCAGGGATTCGTTGGGACAGACGGGCAGGAGAAGGGTGAAAGTTGTTCCCTTTCCCAACTGGCTTTCCACGCTGACCGAGCCGTTCATGCGCTCGACAAGGTGCTTAACGATGGAAAGCCCGAGTCCCGTGCCACCCATTTCCCGCGAGCGGGCTTTATCGACACGGTAGAATCGCTCGAAGACCCGCGAAAGGTCCGTGGAAGGAATGCCGATCCCGGTATCTGCCACGGTGATGCGAATCTTTTCTCCGCCTTCGCGCGCGACCTCCACGCGGACTTCGCCCCCGGGGCGGTTGAACTTGACCGCGTTGTCGAGCAGATTTACCAGCGCCTGCTCCAGCCGGCCTCGCTCGGCAAGGACGTCTGCCTCTTCCATTGTCCCGCGATTGATCGCGATCCCACGAAGCTGGGCCGCCGGCTCAACAATCTTGAGCGCCGTCTCAGCCGCGGCCCGCACGGAAACGGGCCTGGATTCAACGGTGGGCCTTTCGGATTCCAGCTCGGACAGCGCCAGTAGGTCTGAAGCAATGTTGCCGAGCCGAGTGGCATGGGCCTTGATGATCTCAACAAACTTGCGATTGTTTTCCTCGTCCTCAAGCGCACCTTCCAGCAGCGTTTCCGCATAGCCGCTGATCGCAGTGAGGGGCGTGCGCAGCTCATGCGACACGTTGGCCACAAAGTCCCTTCGCACGCGCTCCAGGCGCTCCAGGTCTGTGATGTCATAAAAAATCGCAATCGCCCCGCTCCGGGCCGTCCCCGCAAGCGGAGTCACCTGGACTTCAAACGACCGTCCTTCTGCCCCTGCCAGCCGGACTCGCTGCTTCATGGGCTGGCGGGTTTCGAGAACACGGGTAAACATGTTGAGCAGTTCAGGATCGCGCAAGACTTCCAGCAGCGGCTGGCGCTCAGCAATAATGTCGGAAGTTCCAACCACACGCCGGAAAGAATCATTGCAAAAAGTGATCCTGAGACCGCTGTCCACGGCCACCACGCCTTCCACCATGCTGGCCAGAATGCTCTCGCGTCTTGCTGATTCCAGACTTAGCCGGTCAACAAGCTCCCGTAGTCGGATTCCTGTCCGGTCAAGTGAGCGCCCCAGTTCTCCCAGTTCGTCATTCCCGTGCACCAGCAATCGTCCCGCAGAGGGCAATCGGTCGAGATTCTCGGCGAAATCTTTAAGGCTGTTGATGCGGCGGGTAAAAGATCGCGAAAAGAAATAGGCAATGCCCAGCGCGAGCAGAAGGGCAGCGAGCGACGCTATCCAGATTTCATCATGCAGGTCCCGGGTTGCTGTTTTGACATCCGTCAGCGGAGCGGCAAGTTGCAGCGCGTAACCCGGTTGACCCTGGTAGCGTAGCGGAACCGCCAGGTAATAGAGCTCTTCGTTAAGTACGGGATCGGAGCGCACAGACGTCCCGGTGGTCCCCTGCAGAGCCGTCTGGACATCGGCGAGGTCGGACCTGCTGGTCGATACGTTTGAAGGATCTCGCGAGTCAGCAAGCACAACGCCATGCGGGTCGATCACAGCGACGTGCGCGTGCGCCCGAGCATCAGACTGCCGGGCCCATCCCTCCAGATTTGAGGGCGGGATTGATGCCGCGTCGGAAGCAAGAATTTCCGCCTCCGCCCTCAGCCGGCGATGGATGTTTTCAGTTTGAATCTGGATGGTAAAGCGGGTGAGATAAATGTTCATTCCCAGCAGCGTTCCAGCCATCAGCAGG
>JBJKQZ010000171.1:0-9277 GCA_046704865.1 Terriglobia bacterium | reverse complement strand
TGTGGGTGAACTTGCACGGCCGGTTGTGAAGATCGTGGACGTGAAGTGCCCTGGAAGCGGAGAAAGCGGAACGTTCAATCTGGCAAATCTGGATGTGCTGGAGCGGAAAGACCAGATCAAATTTGTTGTTCTCGATGAGCGAGACTACTTGTACGCGCGTGATTTTCTTAATGCGCACCGCCTTCATGAACGTGTGGACGAAATTATATTTTCTCCAGTCTTTGACCAATTGCCGCCTCGCCAGCTTGCTGAGTGGATACTCCGCGACAACCTGGACGTGCGTGTGGGGCTGCAGATTCACAAATTTATCTGGGACCCGGACGCGCATGGGGTCTAAGATAGAATCTTCTAAAGGACGAAAGCGATTGTGGTTTGAGCTGCATGGAGTAAGCATTTGATGGACGGAGCCCAAACATCTTTCCAGCGCCCCCTTGCCGTGGTTCTGGCAAGCGGCGGCATGGACAGTTGTGTTACGACTGCGATTGCAAATCACGACTATCGGTTGGCTCTGCTGCACGTGGCGTACGGCCAGCGGACGGAGGGCCGGGAACTCAGGGCATTTAACGCCCTTGCGGATTTCTACAATGCCGAACATCGCATGGTTTGCAGACTTGACCATCTCCGGCAGATCGGAGGCTCCAGCCTCACTGATCGCGCTATTGCGGTTGAGTCTGCCAATCTCGAACGGAAGGATATTCCGTCAAGTTATGTACCTTTTCGGAATGCGCACTTCCTCTCGATTGCGGTTTCATGGGGTGAGGTTCTTGGCGCTGGCAAAATATTCATCGGTGCTGTAGCGGAGGACAGTTCCGGCTACCCCGACTGCCGGCCGGAATACTATGATGCCTTTAACCGCGTGATTGCCGTGGGGACAAAACCGGAAACCCAGCTTGAAATCTTGACCCCGGTCATCCATATGCGCAAAAGTGAGATTGTGAGGAAAGGATTTGAACTCCGGGCGCCAATAGACCTTACATGGTCCTGCTATCAGAGGGAAGATGTTGCCTGCGGGGTCTGTGACAGTTGTGCGCTTCGATTGCGGGCTTTTCAGGAAACTGGCCTTGACGACCCCATTGCCTATGCCGTCCGTCCGCGATACACTCCGCGAGCGTCGAGTGTGGTTTAAGTTTTCCTGACGCTGTACGGCCAGGATAGGGTTGAGCGTCGAAATCGTTGAGGCTAAAATAAACTCGTGGTGGTTGAGTTGAGGAGGTTCTTATGAAGTTTATGTCAACGCGAAAGATTCTCGGAATAGTTTTTGCTTTCGCGGCGTTGGGAATGGCAATGCCCAGCTTTGCCCAGACCGGCGGCGTGCAAGGAAAGGCCATTCAGCAGGACGGCCAGCCGTGTGCCAAGTGCATCATTCTGATTGAACGGCAGGATATCAAAGGAACTTATAAGACCAAGACAGGCAAGAAAGGGGATTTTGTTTACATCGGTTTGCCGATTGGAAACTATAAGATCACCCTGCAAAGCCCCTCCGGCCAAAACCTCTTCTACATCGAAAAGCATGTCGGACTTGGCGATCCCACGGATGTGGATTTTAACCTCCCGAAGGAAATGGCCCAACAACAGCAGCAGCGCCAGGAGGAGATGAAGAAGAATCCTGAAATGGCCAAACAGGCTCAAGCGCAGGCCGAGCAGGAAAAAAAGTTCAAGGGACTCAAGCAGTACTTTGATGAAGGGAACACGTTGTATAACCAGGGGCAATACAAGGAAGCTGCCGCTGCTTACGCGCAGGCGCTTCCTCTGGCCAAGGACAAGAATGTCCCTGTGGTGCTTTCCCGGCTTGCCGATGCCTACTCCAAAGCAAAGGATTATGACCAGGCTATTGCAACTTATCAGAAAGCTCTCCAATTGACTCCGGATGATGCTGCCCTACACAACAATCTGGGAAGCGTTTACGCCAGCCAGAACAAACTTCCGCAAGCTCAGGCGGAATTCGAGAAGGCTGCCCAGCTTGATCCCACAAATGCCGGCCGCTACTACTTCAATATCGGCGCCATTATGTACAACTCCGGAAAAATGGACGACGCGTTAACGGCTTTCAAGAAAGTTATCAGCCTGGATCCCAAGAACGCCGACGCCTATTACCTGGAGGGGCAGGCGCTCATGGGCAAGGCCACGATGACGCCTGACGGCAAAGTCAAGGCGCCTGATGGGACCATTGAGGCTTTCCAGCAGTATCTGACGCTCGATCCCAACGGGCCGAATGCGGCCGCAGCAAAAGCCATGATCGCAACAATCCAGGGCGATGTCTCGACGTCGTACAAAAAGAAGAAGTAATCCAACCGATTGCTTCATCAAGGGGGTTCGAAGGCCTCGTCTTTTATAAAAGGCGAGGCCTTTCTTATAGTGAAAACACCTCACGTAATCGCCTCTGCCATGCTTGTTTTACTTGCCCTTGTGCAGGGGTTGAATGCCGATACGATTTACCAGGCTACCGCGGAGGGCCGCCAGAGAGTTATCCAGCGCAACGCCATTGTGGTTCACAATGACTCATCAATCCTCATCTACAAACACTTTGATCTGCCGGACATGCGTGTTGAAAAGGTCCAATTGTCTAAAGGCAGTTTGCCTTACACCGTGGAAACAAGTTCTCCGGCCCAGAGGCAAGGCATTGTTGAGCTTTGGAAGCGTTTCGGCTATACGGCTAACGTGACAGACACATCCGGCAAAACCACACATCTTTTTGACGTCTACATCGACTATTACCCTCCTGCCGGCCGCGGCTCACTCCTGGTTGCTGTTTCTGCCGTCACATCCTTCCCGTTGTTGATTAACGGTGGCGGCGCAGACGTAGAAGACTTTTCCAAAATTGCCCGTGTTGATATTCAGGGCAGTGAAATTACTCTGACGCTCGCCAATGGCCTCGTCGAACACGGGAAGTACCTGATGCCTACGACCCAACCTGCTGAAGCCCGGGTTCTGGGGATTACAGACAAATATAATCCGGCAAGCGACGACGTCTTTGACTTTTCGGAGCCGCTCGCCCGTTTGAAGAGTATTGTCTTCCAGCAGTAAAGCAAATCCCTGAACTTCTTCCCTGGAATTTTTACATCCACAACAAAATCGCTGGTAAGGGAACGTTTCCTTTTCCCGGGAGAGGATTCCCGTCTGCACAAGAAGTTTTTCATTGCCGCCGGTGCCCGTTGGAACAGGCGCCTGGGGGTTTTGCCCGTGGAACTGCTGGCCGGTAAGTTTCAATTTTTGCAGACAATGTTTGACAGCCGGAAGAACTTCCTAGTATTTTGACCGCCGGGATATTCATCGGCCGTTTAACTGGAGCGGCAGTCTTCAAATGACTGCCGCTTGGAAAGGCGCAGGCGGAAAAGTCTTAGCGCGGCGATCCGAGAATCATTAATGGTCAGTTCTTCTACTGAAACCGCCGGGGTGCAGCCGAGCTTCTTCAGCGGCTCACACTGGCACAATGTTTTGGCGTGCTTCCTGGGCGGGACCCTGGACGCATTTGACTTTTTTGTTGTGGTCTTTCTGGTCGGCACGCTGGCCACGAGTTTCCATGTCTCGAAAGCAGACATCATCTGGACGCTGACGGCTACCCTGGCAACGCGACCTGCCGGAGCTTTCATTTTCGGGTTGTTGGCGGACCGCTATGGCCGGCGGATTTCCCTGATGGTGAACGTTTTGTTCTATTCAGTCATTGAAGTCCTTTGTGGTTTCGCTCCTTCCTTCACGGTGTTCCTGATTTTGAGGGCACTCTACGGCCTGGGGATGGGCGGCGAGTGGGGAATCGGCGCTTCGCTGGCCATGGAAAGCGTCCCGCGGCGCTGGAGGGGAATCCTTTCGGGTATTCTCCAGAGCGGCTATTCCGTCGGCTATCTTCTGGCTGCTGTTGCCGCCCGTTTCATTCTGCCCATGTGGGGCTGGCGGGCGATGTTCTTTCTTGGTGCGGCGCCGGCCCTCCTGGCCCTATATATCCGTGCGGGCGTTCCGGAATCCAAGGCATGGCTCAAGCATCGCGAACCGGATGTCCGTGCCATTCTTCGTACGGTCGGCCGGCACTGGAAGAGTTTTCTTTATCTTGTCTTGATGATGACCATGATGATGTTCCTCTCGCATGGCACTCAGGACCTCTATCCTGATTTTCTGAAGACGGCCCACAATATCAGTGCAAGTACTGTTTCAGACCTCGCCGTACTCTACAATATCGGAGCGATCATCGGCGCCATCCTGTTTGGCTACCTTTCCGAACGTGTCGGCCGCAGACGAAGCATGCTGGGCGCTTTTGGGTTGGCGCTTGTGGTCATCCCGTTCTGGGCGTTTGGAGGCTCTGTCGGGGTCCTGGCAGCAGGTGCTTTTCTGATGCAAATGGGCGTGCAGGGCGCCTGGGGCATTATCCCTGCGCATCTCAGCGAGTTGTCGCCGGATTCAGTCCGAGGCCTCCTTCCCGGACTTGCGTACCACATGGGAATCCTGATCGCCGCGCCGACGAACACCCTGGAATATGCCCTGCGGGACCATGTGGGTTATGCGTGGGCCATGGCCGGATTCGAAATCGCTGTTATTGTGATTGGCGGGCTCATCATCGCCTTTGGAAGAGAGCAGAAGGGCAAGGACTTTCTGGCAGCCGCCGGGGACACTTCATAGGGCCGCGCGACGATATTTGAAGTGAGCTTCTATTTACAACGGGGACGTTCTATGTCCGCACCAGTTCAAACAGGGTAATTTCCGGCGCGGCGTCAAAACGGATCGGGACGCCGATGGTTCCGATGCCGCGATTGACATAGAGCTGTCCGCCGGGCTTCTGGAAGTGGCCTCGAACATAGGGCGTGATCAATCGCGCCAGCGAGAGCTCCGGGCTGATGAAATCGAGAGTTATCTGGCCTCCGTGGGTGTGGCCTGCCAGGCTCAGGTCGATTCCCAATTCAGCCGCACGATCAAAAGTGTTGGGATTGTGACTGAGCAGGATGTTCACGTGGTCGGGCTGGATAAGCGGGCCAACTCCCTCCAGGTATTGTTGCACATGTCCCTCGAGATGGTGGCCCATGTGCCCGTAAGTTTCATAATCCACGCCAATCAGGTTCAGGCTGTCCTGCCCAACTTGCACCGCGGCACGCTCCTGGCGCAGCATTTTCATATTGCGCTTGGCAAAAAGACGGCTGATTGAAGCCTCAGTGTGAGTCCACTTTTCATGGTTTCCCATGCAGCCGTAAATGCCATATGGGGCTTTCAGGCCCGAAAGCGACTCAACAGCGGCTTCCTGCGTCTCCGGATCCCATGTGATGTAATCGCCGGTCAGAGCGATCATGTCCGGCTTCAGAGCGTTCGCCATTTCAACCACGTGCCTGACATCAGATGAGGTCATGAACGGTCCGATGTGGATGTCGGACAACTGGGCGATGCGGAAACCCTGGAACTCCCGGGGAAGCCGGGGGAGCTTCATGCGAACAAAGGATTTCTCAAATTCCACACGGCCAAAAATGAATCCGTAGCCGGCACCCGCCAGGGGTACGCATCCCGCCGCAACGGCCGTGTTTGAAAGGAACTTTCGCCGCGCCGGCGAGAACGAAGGGTCTGCGCCATGATTGCCCTTTAACTGGTTCTTGACCTTGGCCTTCTGGACGGCGCCCATGATGAAGTTAGCGGCTAAAAAAGGAATGGCCGCAAGGAAACCTGCGACCGAGGCAAACGTCCACCAGAGCACCGGGGCATCAAGAACGGCAGTCTTGAGTGAAAGGCTGGTATCGCCCAGTTTAGGCGCTGACAGAAAGTTATAAGCAAGCAGTATGAGATAGACAAGCGCTCCAAGAGCAGCAAGCCATCGCCTACGGTTTTTGTCTGGAATAAACCTTGCGCCGAACTTGATGACGACGCTGATCCAGAAGACCTGACCAAGAATGAAAAGACAAAAAAAGACCGGAAAAAACAGGTGTCGTCCCATGTCGCCCCACTCGAACTATATTTAAGAATGTTTGTTCTTGGCACCTTTTGTCAAGTTGGAATGAGCCTCTTCTGGCCCTGTCCGCTTGACTTCGCAGGAAAATTCCCGTACGTTTGAGCACTTCTGGTCAATCCGATCAGCTAGGGGCATGTGAGTGATGGTGCGTAGACCTGTGCCATACCGCAAATGACTGTTTCCAGCGAGAAAAGACGCGCGATAGAATGGAGTAATTATGCGAGTGCAAAATAAGGTCGCTATCGTAACGGGCGCGGGTTCGGGGATTGGCCGCGCGACCGCCGAACTTCTCGCCGAGGAAGGCGCCAAAGTCGTGGTGGCGGATATCGATCCCAAGGGCGGGAACGAGACCGTCAGCACAATTCGCAGCAAGGGAAACGCGGCCCATTTCGTTCAGGCGGATATTTCCCAGGAAGCCGATGCCAGGAAGATCTCAGAAGAAGCCGTCAAGACCTATGGTGGAATCGACATTCTGGTGAATAACGCTGCCACATTTGTTCTGAAAGGTTTTGAAGCCTCGGCGGATGAGTGGCGGCAATCGCTTGGCGTCAACGTGATCGGGACGGCGATGGTTACCAAATACGCCATTGAGCACATGAAGAAAAAGGGCGGCGCCATCGTCATCCTGGGCTCGATCTCCAGCTTTCTGGCCCAGCCCGATTTCTTTGCCTACAGCGCCACAAAGGCTGCAATGGTGCAGTTGTGCCGAAATATGGCTATGGACCTGGGGCCCTACAAGATCAGGGTCAACGCCGTGTGTCCGGGATCGATTATCACCGCCGCTTCCTACAGGCATATGGAAAAAGTGGGCATGACCCTCGAAGAGTTTGACGCTCAGGAAGGCGCAAAGACTTTTATCGGCAGGGCGGGAAAACCCCGGGAGGTTGCGGCCGCCATTCTGTTTCTTGCCTCAGATGAAGCGAGTTACATTACGGGTAGCCATCTTATGGTGGACGGAGGTTATTCCGCGCAGTAGGTTGCAGGATTAAGATTCTTGATGGCCAATAATTCTCCCAAAGTTGCACTTTTTATTACCTGCCTGGGTGACCAGTTCTTCCCGGCGGTTGGCGAATCCGTAGTGAGGATTTTGAGGCGTCTGGGCGCCACCGTAACCTTTGATCCCGCACAGACGTGCTGCGGGCAGCCCGCCTTCAATACGGGATATCGTGATGAGGCTCGAGAGGTTGCGGTTCGCAATCTTGACCTCTTCGAGGAAGCCGACTTTGTTGTAGCGCCTTCAGGTTCCTGCTCCACGATGTTCAGGGTCTTTTATCCTGAGCTGTTTGAAGGCGATCCGGACCTGCTGCAGAGGGTCCATGGCCTGCGGGAGCGTTTCTACGAGTTCTCGGAATTTCTGGTGAAGGTATTGAAGGCGGAGGACCTCGGTGCAAGTTTCCCGCACCGGGTCGCTTATCATGACTCCTGCCATCTTCTGCGTGAACTTGGCGTTGAATCGGAGCCGCGAAAACTGATCAAGGCGGTGAAGGGCCTTGAACTGGTCGAGTTGAATGATAACAAGGTCTGCTGCGGTTTTGGCGGAACGTTTTCTGTGAAATTTCCCGACGTGTCTGTTGCGATGGCGCGTGACAAGCTGCGTGCTGCTGCAGAGGCGGGTGCGGAATACCTGGTGGCGAATGACGCAGGCTGCCTGATGCACATGGCAGGGTACATCCATCGGGAAAAATTACCGATCCGGACTCTTCATCTGGCGGAATTTCTGGAAAAACACGAATGAGCGAAACGGGAGTCTACAGCTCTGCCATTCACGAACGGGCACAGAAGGCGATGGGCGATGCGCATCTTCAGGAAGCGTATCGTTCTTCCACCCTCCGGCTCTATTCGCACCGCCTGGAGGCGATCGGTCTGGTGCCGGGTTTTGAACCGCTGCGGCAGCGGGCCCGCGAACTAAAGCGCGAAGTGATGGACCACCTGGATATCTACCTCGCACAATTTGCCGATAGCGTGGAGCGCCAGGGAGGGAAAGTCCATTGGGCAATGACCGGCCAGGAAGCCTGCTCGATTGTGAAAGAGATTGTCAGGAACGCCGGCGCCAAAGAAGTGGTCAAGAGCAAGACCATGGTGGGCGAAGAAATTGAACTGAACCACGCACTGGAAGCGGACGGCATCGAGCCAGTCGAAAGCGATCTGGGTGAGTTGATCGTCCAGCTCTCCGGCGAACGCCCCGCGCATATCGTGGCGCCTGCCATCCACAAGACGCGCCACGATGTTTCCGACCTTTTTGCTGAGAAGCTCCATTCCGAGCGGACGGAGGATCCTGAGCGGCTTACTGCCATAGCGCGAAAGGCCCTGCGCGAAATGTTTGCAAGGGCTGGCGTGGGTGTAAGTGGCGCCAACTTTGCTGTTGCGGAGACCGGCAGCATCGTGACAATTGAAAATGAAGGCAACATTCGCCTATGCACCACCGCCCCGCGGGTTCACATTGCTTTGGTCGGGATTGAAAAGATTATTCCTCGCTTTAACGACCTGGGAGTATTTCTCCGTCTGCTGGGCCGCTCGGCAACCGGCCAGAGACTCACGTCCTACACCTCCATCCTTACCGGACCGCGCCGCCCGGGAGAAGATGGCCCGGATGAGATGCACGTTATTCTGATTGATAACGGGCGCACCGGAGCGCTGGCTGATGAAAAGATGCGTGAAGCTCTTTACTGCATCCGTTGCGGCGCCTGCCTCAACACCTGTCCCGTTTATCGCAAGATCGGTGGACATGCCTACGGTTGGGTTTATAGCGGCCCCATCGGAGCGCTCATCACTCCACAGTTCGTCGGCCTGAATCAGGCAAGAGAACTTCCTTTTGCCTCTTCGTTGTGCGGGGCCTGCCGTGAAGTCTGCCCGGTCAAAATCAACATTCCGGATCTGCTGCTCCATCTGCGCAGCCAGGCCCAGGAGAAGGTTCAATCAGATCCTCACTTGGGTGAAGTCGTTTCAGAACGGAAAGGCATGGGCATGTGGGCGTGGGCGATGAAGCGCCCATGGGTGTATTCGCTGGGCGGAGCCGCCGTCCGCTTTGGGGTCCGATGGCTTCCTGCTGCTGGCGAAAGCGGTGCGCGGAGGTGGATCTCACGGCTCCCGTTTTTCCCGTTTTCCAACTGGACAGAAGGCCGCGACTTTCCTGCGCCTGATCCGGTGCCTTTCCGCAAACGGTGGGAAAAGCTTTCCAGCAGCTGAGGATTGCAAAATATGGTGACAACGCTTGTTTGCAGCGCCGCCGTCCCGGCGACATTTTTCAGGGCCGGCAAGATGCCGGCGCTACGGAAGTCCGTCACTCTATAACGCAATCCTCAGCAGGCTGGGGTCTTCAAGCATTCCTGGCAATTCACAGGGCGAGGTGTCGCAATGCAC
>JBJKQZ010000170.1:0-3871 GCA_046704865.1 Terriglobia bacterium | reverse complement strand
GCGGAGGACCCCGCAGTTCGGGAAAATCGCCTCCGGCTTCTGATTCATCTGAACCGGGATGTTTTTGCCCGGCTGGCAGAACTTTCGGAGATTGCTGCAGAAGCCCGAAGTTCATAAGGTTTGAAGTATCGAGTTGGGCGCGCAAGCGGAAGAACGTTTGGCGCACCTAAAGTAATACCTTAAATTATGTCGGCGCGCCGACTTTATGCGCCGGCGTCAGAAAAATCACTCGTGCCGGCTGAGCCTTCAACCTCATCACAGCTTGAATGCGGTTGCCGGAACACTTGGAATTCGGCGGCCACGGCCGCGCGCAGACTTCATCACAAGGAGAGCAGGAATTATGGAAAAATTCGTTTATTTTTTCGGGAACGGCAAGGCTGACGGCCACGGGACAATGAAGGACGTCCTTGGCGGCAAGGGCGCAGGATTGGCGGAAATGACCAACGCCGGCCTGCCCGTTCCTCCCGGCTTCACCATTGCCACCTCAGCGTGCCGCGCCTATTTTGAGGGCGGGAACAGCCTTCCGGCTAGCGTGCTTTCGCAATCTGAAGAAGCGCTGGAGCGCCTCCAGAAACTCCTCAAGCAGAACCTGGGGGATTCGGAAAATCCGCTTCTTGTTTCTGTCCGGTCGGGGGCCAAGTTTTCAATGCCTGGCATGATGGATACCATCCTCAACCTCGGGATGAATGACAAGGCCGTTGAGGCTGTGGCCCGCAAGACTGGCAACCCGCGTTTTGCCTATGACAGCTACCGCCGCTTTATCCAGATGTTCGGCAACGTCGTGCTGGAAATCTCCAAGGACAAGTTTGAGCACATTCTGACGTCACAAAAAAAGAAGCGAAAGTTCACGCTCGATACGCAACTCACAGCCGATGATTTCAAGAGCGTCATCGAGGGCTACAAGCAGGTCATCCGCAAAGCCACCGGCAAGGACTTTCCGCAGGACCCGCGCACGCAACTGAAGATGGCAATCGAGGCCGTTTTCCGTTCATGGCACAATCCCCGCGCCATCACCTACCGCCGAATGAACAAGATTGCTGATGGCTTGGGAACCGGAGTGAATGTACAGGCCATGGTGTTTGGCAACATGGGTGACACTTCCGGAAAAGGCGTGGGCTTTACTCGCAATCCGGCGACGGGTGAAAACAAATTCTACGGCGAGTTTCTGATGAACGCCCAGGGCGAAGACGTGGTGGCTGGGATCAGGACGCCCGTGCCCATCACGGAACTGCAAAAGATCATGCCTGAGGTTTTCAACCAGTTGCGTGAGATCACCTCTCGCCTGGAGCACCATTACAAGGACGTGCAGGACTTTGAATTCACCATCCAGGAAGGCAAGCTCTACATGCTGCAGACCCGGACCGGGAAGCGCACCGGCAAGGCAGCCGTCAAGATCGCTGTCGATCTGGTTGATGAGGGCATCATCAATTCCACCGAGGCGCTGATGCGGGTTGAGCCGGACCAGTTGAATCAACTCCTTCATCCCATACTTGATGAATCAAAGCCTTTAAAGGTGATTGCAAAAGGGTTGCCTGCCTCACCAGGAGCCGCAGTGGGGCGGATCGTGTTTACCGCGGAAGAAGCCGTTACACAAGGGAAGCATCACCCGGTTATTCTGGTTCGTGCAGAAACCGTGCCTGATGACATCCACGGAATGGAAGTCGCCGCCGGCATTTTGACCTCGCGAGGCGGTATGACCTCACACGCAGCCGTTGTGACCCGCGGCATGGGCAAGTGCTGCGTGGCCGGCTGCGGCAGCGCGGAAGTGGATGAGAAGAAGAAGCAGTTGCGAATTGGCAGCCTGACGCTCAAGGAAGGAGACTGGATTTCATTGGACGGTTCAACGGGCAGGGTATTCCTTGGCCAATCGAAAACGCTGCTTCCCGACCCGTCGAGCGGTGACTTTGCCACCTTCATGGGCTGGGCAGATAAAGCCCGTAAGTTGGGCGTACGCGCCAACGCCGATGTTCCGCGTGACGCTGGCGTGGCCCGCCGCTTCGGCGCGGAAGGCATCGGCCTTTGCCGCACGGAACATATGTTTTTTGCCAGTGATCGCCTGCCGCACGTTCAGAGGATGATCATGGCCTGCAAGGACACGGCGGACGAAAAGGAAGCCGCCACCTACCGCAAGGAACGGCGGGCTGCGCTTGCCAAGCTGCTTCCCATGCAGAGGAAAGATTTTTTTGGCCTGTTCAAGGCAATGGACGGCCTGCCGGTAACTATCCGAACCCTGGATCCTCCGCTGCATGAGTTCCTGCCCAAGCGTGAAGAGCTGAAGGTAGAGATCGCAACGATTGAAGCGAAAGGGAAGAAGAGCTCTAAGCTTAGCCAGTTGAAGAAAATGCTGGCCGTAGTTGAAGGATTACATGAATTCAATCCGATGCTCGGCTTGCGAGGCTGCAGGCTGGGAATCATGTATCCGGAGATTACCGAAATGCAGGCACGTGCCATTTTTGAGGCTGCCACCGAATGCAAGAAGCGCGGCATTGTGGCCAAACCGGAAATTATGATTCCCCTGGTTGGCGAGGTACGGGAACTGGCACTTCAGAAGGAAATCGTTAACCGGGTTGCCGAAGAAGTTTTTGCCAAAAAGGGAGTCCGCGTGGATTACCTGGTTGGAACCATGATCGAGCTTCCGGCTGCGGCACTTTCTGCGGGTGAAATTGCCGGCGAGGCGGAGTTCTTCAGCTTCGGCACCAATGATCTGACGCAGACCACCTTTGGCCTTTCGCGCGACGATTGCGGAAAGATCATTAATGCTTATGTGAAAGCAAAAATCTGGCCGGCAGATCCGTTTGCCGTGCTCGATCCAAAACGTGTGGGGCGCCTGCTGAAGATCGGTACCTCCGAGGGGCGCAAAACGCGTGAGAACCTCAAGGTGGGAATCTGCGGTGAGCACGGAGGCGATCCGTCATCTATCCAGGTGTGCTCTGACGCTGGACTCAATTACGTGAGCTGCTCGCCTTACCGTGTGCCGATCGCCCGGCTGGCGGCAGCACAGGCGGCCCTGCGGGATGCCGAAAAGGAAAAGTCACCCGCGGAAGCTTACACCACAGCGTAAGGCAAGCAAACTAAAATTCCCGGGATGCTGCCAAAAGAGGGCTTCAGTCGCCGAAATCATTCGGTGGCTGAAGCCCTTTTAATTTCTGGTCACGAACTTGTTGCAACAACTTGTAAAACGGGCCTCGAAATCTTTAAGTTAAGATTTCAATTATTCCAGCAACTAATTGGAATAAAAAGATATCGAAGCTGTGATTTACCATAGTTTCCGTGGTGCCGTACTCGGCGCGTTAGCCGTCACATTTGACGATTGAGCCGCTGTCCTCTTCACGCCCCGCGGGACTGTTTGGACCGCTCTCGCCGGCAAACGGCCAGTTCACGTTCAGCCACAACTGCTGCTCACGGATTTTTGCGGGGACTTTATCGACTCGCAGGTTTTCAAGCCAGTGGACGCCCGTTTTCCCGCCCAGGATAATGTCCAGATCTCCGTCGCCGTCGATGTCCTCGGCAATCACCTGAGTTCCAATTTCCGCCGTGCCGTTATAACTGATCGGGAAGCGCGTGAAGGTGCCTGTCCCGCGGTCAATCTTGTAATAAAAAATACAAAGAGGTTCGTAAAGGCCCGGGTCCGGGTCGCCGCGATAGCGTTTGCCGGTGATTAATTCGGGCTCACCGTCTCCGTCGATATCGGCCAGCTTCATTGCGTGGGCTTCTGACCAGGAGTCGTCAATCAGGTGCCGCACCCATTTTCTGGTGCCATTGCGAACTGTCTGCTCCAGCCAATAGAGCCCGAAGGCGTGGCCATGGCCATAAATCAGATCCATTTTGCCGTCATTGTTGACGTCGTAGCCCAGAATAGGAAATCCCGCCT
>JBJKQZ010000169.1:0-2675 GCA_046704865.1 Terriglobia bacterium | reverse complement strand
ATGCTGCAGACTCAACCAGACCTTTGCTTCGGGATGAATCTGTTTTAACAGTTTGGCGATGTCCTCCAGAAATGGCAGGACAAGTTCCGGAGGATTGTTGCCTGGATCGCCCCCGGGAAAAGTGAATCCCGTGAAGACCGGAGTGTCGCGGCAAAATTCCCCGCACTGTTTCAGCATCTGAGCGCGCCTGGGTTCATCTTTAAGGTCAAGATCTGCCGGCGCCCAAACCCAGTAGTCCAGGCCGTAGCGCTGGCAAATTTCGCCGATGGCGCGATTCATTTCCGGACGTGGAAATTTCATGACCGGTGTTTCACGCGTGTCCTGGAAGGGAATACCTTCAACGCTGTTGGCGCCAAAGAAAGTCAGCTCTCGAATGTACTGCTCAAACTGTGCGGGGCTCGACGCGTCGTAGGTGTTTGAAGTGGCCCTGTACCCGAGCTGGTGGCCGCGGATTGCATAGGCCGGGGCTGTGCAAATATCCAGATGGGCAGCGATCTCAAGACTGCCCTGCGACCAATTGAGCCGGCGCAGCAGGTTGCCCACACCAAACAGGGTACCTCGCGCATCGGCGCCGATCACCCACACAACGGGCGACCGGCCCTGCGAATTGACAAACAGCCGGTATCCTTCCGGGCGTGTTTCTGCCAAATTCACTCCATGCCGAGTCGGGATTTCGGTTCCCCACTCAGGAACTGCCGCGGCAGAAGTAATGGCAATAATCGGCTTGCTTTGCGGCCATTTTGTTGAGGTCCCGAGCCGGACGGAGGTTCGCTTCTCCACTTCCTCCAGAAGGATTGTTGCTGCGGTCTGTTCCGCGAGAGGCAGCTTCCCCGGGCGTGACACGATGACAGCATCATGTAGTTGGATTGCTTGCGAAGATTCGATGTGGCGGGAGGATGTACGGGTGTAGTCCGCCCCGCTTTCCTTGGAACTTCCGGCCTTAGTTTGCAGTGCAAACGCGTCTGGTGCCAACACGCGACCCCATCCCATCGCGCCTGCACCCAGCGTACCTTGTTTGAGAAAACGACGTCGATCCATGGGAAACGAGACCTCACTTTGATGTTGGGATTTCGCTCTCAGCCTTGAGAAGAAGTTCGCACCGAGCGACGTCGCCCGGCGCAAATCGAATCCCTGCGGTAAGCAACAGGGCGCCCGCAACGACGTATACAAAACCCGCAAGCGATATCGCAATGCTAAGGTTATAGCGTTCCGCTAACAATCCGATCGCCACCGGAGCCAGACCACCGCCGCCGAGCCATCCGATCATATTCATAAAGCCAGCCGCTGTTCCGCGAGCCTGTGCGGGGACAACATCGAAAACAGAGGCAAAGATGTTGGCGTCGTAAAGGCCCTTAAAGAGCCCCCAGGCGGTCAACGCGGCAACAACAATCCCAATGGACCTTGTGGCGCCGCAAAGATAAACAAAAGGTGCGCCACAAAAGAGAGCTGCGGCCTGAACCAGCATTCTTCCGCCGGCAAATTTCCTTCCCAGCAAATCTGCAAACCAGCCTCCAAGCGGCGATCCCACCATGCTTGCCAGTTGAACGAATAGAGTGGCGGAAAGGCCCGCCATCGCCAGACCCATATGAAACTTGTCATAGAGAAATTTCGGCATCCAGGAGAGCAACACCATTGCAACAAAGTTGGCGCACGCGAAACCGCCCATCAGCAGGGCCGCACTGGGGGTCCTTGCGATAATTCCGATGAATTGTCTGATGGGAATTCGCTTTCTGGCAAGCAATTCAGGCGGCAATGTCTGTTCGGCCAAGTCTGCCGCACCGCGTTTGGGTTCCCGAAGCAGCCGAATCAGGACGAAACCGAGAAGAATACCCAATCCTCCAAAAACGAGAAATGACCATCTCCAGCCGTAGTGCTCTCCGATCAGACCGGCAAAAAATCCCCCGCCGATTGTCCCCAGGTAAACACTTGTCTGGTGGCTACCCATCGCTCGGGAACGGGTCTTTTTGCTGTGATAATCGCTGATCATGGACATGGAGGCAGGGTAGTAGAAAGTTTCCCCCAATCCTTCTGCCGCCATAAAGGAGAACAACTGGCGGAATGTGCGCGAGATCGGTGTCAGTAAAGCAATTGTGCTCCAGGCATAAAGCCCACCCAGAATGGCCGACTTCCGGCGCACGCGGTCCACAATGCTGCCCGCGAAGGGGGCGGTAAGGCCGTACACCCAGGCGAACGCCGAACCCAGCAGCCCGAGTTGGACTGGCGTCAGGTGCATTTCCTTTTGCAACAATGGAAAGAGTGAAAATACAGCCTCGCGATCCGCGTAGTTGAAAAAGGAGATGCACCAGAGCATCCCGACGACATACCACTTGTATCGAGAGTCATTCATTGATAGAAACGTCCCGAGAGTAATGTGAATTGAAACATCTACAGCAAGGTGCTTCGAAGAGTTTTCGTTTCGATATATTCCATTACGAAGCGCTTTTTGGCTACAGTGTCCAGTTCTGATTTCACTCTAAGTTCTGCTTCTTGATGAGCCAGACTTCTGCAACCTGACAGGCCCGGCCATTGTGGCCCAACCCGGTCTCTCGCTGCCATGTCAGTTTTAGTTGCCCGGTCTCAGTTGCCTCGCGTGGAATGTCGAATTCCAGCGGCCTGGGCGGCCACGGCTTCTCGATCAGAGGGTGGATCGGGAACTTCCCGTTGCAATCAAGCCG
>JBJKQZ010000168.1:0-4992 GCA_046704865.1 Terriglobia bacterium | reverse complement strand
ACTACCGCTCCACTGACGTCCGTGAGGTAGGCGCCAAGGTACTGGTATACACCGTACTGTCCGGCAATGTAGGCAAACGACCCGACGATCGCCAGAGGCCATGCGCCTCGGAGCCCGCGTTTTCCCGCGACCAGATAAATCAGCACCCAGGGCGGAACCAGGGCCAGCAGCGCAACGATCTTGCCAATCGAAGCAGACAAGGCCATCAGCGGCAGACCCGTTACGGCCGCCAGAGCAATGATGGGAACGCCCAGTCCTCCGAACGATACTGGTGCGTTGTTGGCGATGGCCGCTACGCGGATGGCATCCAAGTCGCTTATGCCCAGCGCAATCAGCATCGGCGCCACCACCGCCCACGGATACCCGAATCCCACCAACCCCTCGAGCAAAGCCCCAAAGGCCCAGGCCAGCAGGATCGTCTGCACGCGTACGTCCGCGGTGGCATGGGAGGTCAGCCATTTCTGGAAATCTCCGAAGATCCCGGTCAGGGTCAGCGTATTGAAGATGATCACACCCCAGAAGGTGATCCAGTCCACCGCCCAGACGCCCGTGGCACTCCCGAACAGGCAGGCTTTGAACGCATTGCCCGCCGGCACTTGCCAAACCAGCACGGCCAGCCCCAAGGTCACAATTGACCCGATCAGCGTCGCCAGCCACGCCGTCACCCGATACACCGCCAGCAGGATCAGCAGTAACACAACAGGAACCAGCGCTACCACAGCCGTCAGCCCCACGCTGTGCATCGGATCAAGCACCTGGTTGAACAATTCGCCCCCCTCTCTGCTGCAGGCCTGTGAAATGTGAACAATCCTGTTTTGAAAGTCGATGCTTCAAGGTGCCCCGTCAACAACCCTGCCGGAGACGATGTTTACCCAGTTCGTCCCGGATTTCTCTTCAAGAGATCGCTAGCAAAGATTGATATCGTGACCAGCGTAACTTACCCCAAGGAGTGTAAGCCGTCTTGGGCGGAATTTGAACAGGGTTACTTAAAAAAACTGTGCCGCGCGAGGGGCTGACCGCTTGCGCTCTGCGTTGACACTTCCGGCCTTCCTTGGATGGATCAACCGTCAACATTTCTTTTACATCTGAAATTCTCCCCTTGATTATTGACAGGAGCAGTGATATACACTACTGTCGATGACTGAGGGGAGAGAAAATGAGCAAACCCAGCGACCTGGTCCAGGGAACTCTGGACCTTCTGATTTTGAAAACCATTGCGGCTGAGGCCATGCACGGATGGGGGATTGCTCAGCGAATCCGGCAGGTGTCAGGCGAGGTATTGCAGGTAAACCAGGGGGCGCTCTATCCCGCGCTCCATCGCCTGGAGCAAAACGGATGGATCAGGGCAAAGTGGGGCGAGTCTGACAACAACCGCCGCGCCAGGTACTATTCGCTCACAGCCGCGGGCCGCAAATATCTGCAGAGTGAAGAAGCCAACTGGCGGCGGCTCTCTACGGCCATCGGCCTGGTGCTGGAAAAAGTGTAGCGGAGGCGTTATCCCTCCATTGAGTGATTGCGGTGAATTATGAAACGCAGGTGGTCAGTTTTGAGTTTTGAGAACTGAGTGATGGATTAAGAGTGGCGAGAGTGTAGAGGCTGCTTTACGCGGCCACGGATGGCGGGATAAACCCGCTGCTACAAGGAATGCTGCAATGCGCTGGATGTACAAATTGCCGCTGAGGATTCGGTCGTTGTTCAGGAAGAAGTGCGTCGAGGAAGATCTGAATGAAGAACTGCGCTTCCACATGGAAAAGCTGATCGAAGAGAAGGTTGCGAGCGGCATGACGCCGAAGGAAGCCCGTTACGCGGCGCTGCGGGATTTTGGGGGCGTGGAGCAATTGAAGGAAGAATGCCGCGACAGTTGGGGCGTGCGCATGATTAGTGAACTTGGGCAGGACCTCCGCTACGGCCTGCGGCAGTTGCGTCGCAATCCCGGTTTCACAACTGTTGCCGTGCTAACCCTCGCCCTCGGTATCGGCGCAAACACGGCAATCTTCAGCCTGATTGATGCCGTGATGCTCCGGTCGCTCCCGGTGAATGATCCGTCCCATCTGGTCGTGCTCAATTGGAGCGCCCGTAATCAAATGCGCGGCCCAATTAATAGCAGCTCATTTGGCGATTGCAACGAAAGCCTAACGGATGCCAATTCTTCGGGCTGCTCGTTCCCTTATCCCTTCTTTCAGTTGCTTCACGCTGAGAAGGGATTATTTTCCGGAATAGCAGCGTTTGCCGGGCCTGCTCAGTTGGTTCTGGGTGGGAACGGACCGGCGAAGATGGCGAGTGGTGAGATTGTTTCGGGCGATTACTTTTCCACACTCGGAGTGAAAGCTGCAGTTGGCCGCACACTTGGCCCCGGCGACGACGACCCTTCAGCCGCGCCCGCCGTGGTTCTCAGCTATGCTTTTTGGCAGAGCGCCTTTGGCGGCGACCGTTCTGCAGTCGGCCGGACCATCCTCTTGAACTCCGTACCCTTCACTATTGCAGGCGTTGCGGAGCAAAGCTTTACGAACCTGGCTCCCGGTAAGACCCAGGATTTCTGGCTGACCATCGCAATAGCCCCACGGCTGAACATCAACTGGGTATCGCGCGGCCAGAGCTTCAGGGACTGGTGGCTGGTGATATTGGGACGGCTCAAGCCTGGTGTTACCCTTCAAAAAGCGCAGGCGGCTACGGCCCTTACTTTCCGCAATGAGATGCTGCACGGCTCTGAGCCCGTGTGGAAGGCGTCTGACAATCCCGGGATTGAACTTGTTCCGGCCCAGCAAGGGCTTACCGGGCTGCGTGGATTCTTTTCAGCTCCTCTCTACGTCCTGATGTTTGTCGTCGGGCTCATCCTTTTAATTGCCTGTGCGAATGTGGCTGGCCTGCTGCTCTCACGGGCCGCAGGGCGCCAGACAGAAATGGCAGTGCGGTTGGCGGTGGGGGCCGGTCGCCGCAGGATTGTGCGGCAACTGCTCACCGAAAGCGTGCTCCTTTCGCTGGCGGGCGGAGCACTCGGGGTTCTGTTTGCGTATTGGGGAGTCCGGCTGATTGTATCGCTGGTGTCGGCCAGTATGCTCGGCTCATTCCCGTTTGTAGTGGTTCCTGACTGGCGCGTGCTGGTATTCATTGTTTCGATCTGCATTTTTACAGGAATTGTCTTTGGCCTGGCACCGGCATTCCGAAGCGCGCGGTTGATCTTGACGCCCGCGCTCAAGGGGAGCTCCGGGATGTTCTGGCTGGGGGGAAAGCGGGCGGGAGGGTTGATCCATCTTGGGAAGTCACTGGTTGTGGTCCAGGTGGTGCTCTCGGTAGTGGTGCTGATTGGTGCGGGTCTGCTGGTTCGGACGCTTCGGAACCTTCGTGAAGTCAATCCAGGCTTCGATACACAAAATCTGCTGCTGTTCGGGATTGACCCAACCCTTGAGAATTACAAGCCTGCGCAGGTGCAAAACTTCTACCGCGAATTGCAGGAACGGCTTGCCGCTATGCCGGGTGTTACTTCGGCCAGCTATTCGTTTCCTGCGTTGCTGAGTGGAGGCCTTGTGATTACAGGCTATCACCTTGACGGGCAACCGGACAAAAAGAGCGTGCCGGCGGACAGGTTGACCATCGGCACAGACTTCCTCAGCACGATGCACATACCGTTGATTGGCGGGCGAGCCTTTACAGATGAGGATTTCCAGCAAGCTGCCGAGGCGGCCTCAGCGGAAGAAACGGCACACAAAGCAGCGCAATCAAAAACTCCCGGTTTGGGAGGAGCGATTTCTCCAGCAGTGGCTCCGCCTGTATCTGCCCTGGTGAACCATGCTTTCGCTCTCAAATACTTTCCAGGACAGAACCCCCTGGGCATGCGCCTTCTGGAGCCGATCAATCCAGATATGAGCGGAAAAACGGCGCCGCAAATAGTCCCGCGACGAAGCTGGGTGATCGTCGGAATTGTCGGCGATACAAAGTACAGCAATCTACGGCGAGCAATCCATCCAACGGTTTATGTTCCCATAACTGGAGGCGGCGCGCGCTTCGAACTACGTACGGCTGGGAACCCGATTGCCCTCATTCCTGCTGTTCGCCATGCCGTTGAGTTAATAAACAAGAATCTTCCCCTTTTCCGTGTGCAGACCCAATCGCAAGTCATCGATGGCCTACTTGTTCCGGAACGGGTGATCGCACGAGTCTCCAGCCTGTTTGGCCTCCTGGCCCTTCTGCTTGCATGCATCGGGCTCTATGGCCTTCTTTCTTATGAAACGGCTCGCCGCAGACCTGAAATTGGCATTCGGATGGCGCTGGGGGCGGAGAAGAATGAAATTCTCAGGATGGTGATTGGGCAGGGACTGAAACTTGCTTTGATTGGCGTGGGCATCGGTCTTGCGGGTTCGTTCGCGCTGACGCGATTCTTATCGAGTCTGTTGTACGGCGTGAAGCCCACGGACCTGATCACGTTCATTGCTGTCTCGCTGATTTTGATTGCTGTGGCGTTGGTGGCCTGCTACGTTCCAGCGCGGCGTGCGGCGAAGGTCGATCCCATGGTGGCGCTGAGATACGAGTGATGAATTATGAATTCTGAATTATGAAGGATGAAATGCGACTCTCAGTTTTGAGTTACGAGTTCAGTAATCCGCTGTCTGAAATAGAGAATTGAAATTGTGCCGACGAGAAAAGTCATGGACCTCAACCTGGGGTGAGTAACGCTATTCGACTCACAAAATCCCCCCAAATATTCTGATTGATGTTCCTTTGTTCACAGATTTGATACAAGCGGTATACTGTTGATCTCGTTTACAGAGGAAATCCGCCTGCCAATTCCAAAAGATCGTTCCGGAGGTTACCACATGAAGCGCCGTACATTTCTGAGGAACTCTGTTGTAGCTGCTGGCGTGGCGTTCTTCGCGCAGAGGACGCAGGGGTGGAGTCTTCCCGCTTCGCCAACAGGCCCATTCAAGTTGGGGGCCATCAGTGACGGTTTTTCGCAGGACCTGGGTGAAGCGCTAAAGATTATGAAGGGCTACGGCC
>JBJKQZ010000167.1:0-2620 GCA_046704865.1 Terriglobia bacterium | reverse complement strand
AAAAACGTTTGCACGGGCCCCGCAAGATCAGGGTTGGTGGACGTAGAGGATCTGGTCGATCTCTTCCGCGGTGAAATTGTTCAGCCGGGTAACTTTGGCCTGGTGGCGAAAGGGCGGAGGCACGATGACGCGAGCCTCTTCCTTGTTTTCCACGTCGGCGATGATCCAGGCCTTATGCTCGCCGTCCTTGCACCCCCAATCGGCGTGGGTCAGAAAATGCGAGCCGGTATTTTGAAAGACCTTGACGACGCGAGCACAGGCAATTTTTTCAGGTTCGTGGGGAACCTCAATGAGAAACCTTGACATAAAATTCAACCTCCTTCACTTCATTCTTTCCTTGTAACTTGAAGCCCCGGTTTGGCTGGCGGATTGGGATTGCGGCTCAGGCGCTGGTCCGCCATTCCATGCCTGAGCCATTCGTTCCGGCGATGTCACCGCCTGCATCTCAAGCGATTTCCGAATCCGCCGCGACCTCGCACCGACCGGAATCTGATGTGCCGGGCACGCGCGGGACCAGCATGGGTACTTCGCAGCGATAGCGGACATAGCTTTCACCATGCATGGTCATCAGGTCGCGCTCCTCGAACCGAATCGCAACCAGAATGTAAGCCGTGGTCATCACGGCAAAGACCAGGTGCGCAGCGGTCATGGTGGGCGCGGCCCAGAAGGCCAGGAGCCAGCCCACGTAGAGCGGATGGCGAACGTACTTGTAGAACAGCGGCGTTTTGAAACGCAGCGGAGTGTACTGCCGCCCGCGCAGGTAGAGATAAACCTGGCGCATGCCGAACAGGTCAAAGTGATTGATCAGAAACGTGGCGATCAGGACGATGAGGAATCCCGTTGCCAGCAGACCATAAAGCACGCCGCGCCCGGCAGGGTTTTCAACGTTCCAGATGACGACGCCCATGGGCTGCCACAAGGCAAACATCAGAATCAGCGCCACGCTTGAAAACAGCACATAGGTGCTGCGCTCAATGGGAGTTGGGACAATGCGCGTCCAGAGGGCTTTGAACCCCGGACGCGCCATGACGCTGTGCTGCACCGCAAACAAGCCGAGCAGCAGCAGGTTGATGAGCAGCGCGCGGCCGAGCGGGCCCGGGGCCGTGGAATCGAGCCGCGTGGGCACTGCAAAATTACCGATGAACCCGATGGCGTACAGGTAAGTCGCCAGGAAGAGCGCGTAGGCAATCGATCCGTACGCGAATGCCAACAGCCTGGCGGCCCATCCCGGCGCGGGAACGATGCTCTCTGAAGAACCCGCGCCGCCAGACGATGATGATGCAGCCTGGCTTTCGACAATACTTTTGCTTTCTATTACGTCATACCTCATTTCATTCACCTCTCAATTGAATTCACTATTTCAGACGGTCAGGGACCGGGCTTGCCCAGGGGAGGGTCTGGCGGACAAACTTCCAGCGCCCGCGAGCCATGTGATACAGAAACGTTCCGGTGCAAAAGCTCGCGATGAACACCGCCAGCACTGCCGCCAGCAGGATTGCCTGGAGCACGTGCGCTCCAAGGGTGAATCCCACATGAATCAGCAATGCGATGGTCAGCGCGATAGCTCCGGCTTCTGTTTCCGCGGCGCGCCGCGGGGCCGGCGCGGGGCCAAGGCGAAACGCTCCCGGCCTGCTGCCCAGGGTCCGGTTGTAGAGCGCGGTGATGGGATTCATTTTGGGAAACAGGGCGCTCCACCACAGAAGGGCTCCCAGTGCCATGAACACGCCTGAGGATTGGAACAGGATTCCGGCAACTACCGCGATGAGCACAATCCTGGGCTGAAAGACGAGCGCGGAATACTGGCGCGCGCGGAGCGCGGAGTCGGGATTTTCGAATCCCTGTTGAAGAATAAAGTTTCCCTTTGCCGCATTGCGCCAGGCCGCGGGTGTGACGCCGGCTGAAACCCGCGAAGCACCGGGCCGGGGAGCATTGCGGGTCTTGACGACACTGCTGCTTCCGATTACGTCGTGGCTCATTTTGTTCACCTCTTGTTACCTGCCGTTGTTTACGCCCCAGCAGGGTTGATACTGGCGAGTTTCGCGGAATATTCCAATTGACACAATGGCAGGTGCTCTGAGATTCTTATCCCAGGCTCCAAATCCGCACAGAGTTTGTAACTGCTTGCAGGTGAATATGATGGACGTGCTATCCGACGTCTTGAGGGTTGTCCGCCTGTCCGGGGCGGTGTTTTTTGTGGCCGAATTTTCGACTCCGTGGGCTGTGGAATCGCCGCCGGCAAAAAGCCTCGCTACATTCATCATGCCGCAGGCGGAGTGCTTCACGATCTTTCACGTCCTCGCGCAAGGCACATGCTGGGTGAAAGTGAAAGATGAGCCGCCGCTTAAGATGCAAGCCGGAGACGTGGTCGTGGTTCCGCAGGGCGACGAGCATGTGATGGGCAGCGACCTGGCCCTGAAACCCACGCCGATGAAATCACTTGTTCCGCAGATCCCCTGGCCTGGAATGCCTCCTGTGATCGGCGGCGGCGGCGGCGAGGTGGCGCGGTTCGTGTGCGGCTACCTGCATTGCGACCAGAAATTCAATCCGCTCTTCAGCACACTTCCCAGGCTGATGTGCATCCGGAACCACGAGGGCAGCGTGGTGCTCAAATCCGTCGGTG
>JBJKQZ010000166.1:0-3590 GCA_046704865.1 Terriglobia bacterium | reverse complement strand
GCGCCGGGTGGGAACTTCCTCGGGCGCGGAAATTCGCCATGGCAATAGGGGCCTGCCTGCTGCCGTCGGCGATTCTGGCGCCGCTGGCACCCTCGGCAGGGCTGGCCATTGCCGCAACTTCACTCATCATCTTTGGCCACGGGATATGGATTGCCAATCTGTTGACATTGCCAACGGATCTGTTTCATGGCCCGGAGGTGGGAACCGCGACGGGATTTTCCGGAATGGCGGGCGCGGTGGGAGGCATTATTGCCACCCTTGGGACGGGCTATATCGTGACGAAATTCTCCTACACGCCGATCTTTATTATGGCCGGACTAATGCATCCTTTTGCTCTCTACCTGATCTATCGCCTGCTTCCCAAGCGTTACTTTGAAATCTGACCACGCTCCATAGTTGTCCAGGTGGCAGTTGCCGTTCTCCCGCGAAGCAGTTGGCCACTCATTGCGTGATCAGAACCATTGCCCAGGATGATAGCGTGCATTTCGAAAATGGTTTATGATCTTTGAGTTTGTACCTCGCTTCGAATTGTGGGGCTGGTAAATTCCATCAGAATCAGGAGCGTGTTGAAATGAAGAAGCTGGTTGCAATGTTGTTCACTCTTCCGCTGGCGCTGTCTTTGTCAATGCCTGCCACTGCCCGGGCTGCGGGGAAGCAGGCCCATCATTATAAAGAGCATGCTTATTATGGTGACATCAGTGATTCCAACTGCGGCGCACACCACAAGATGGCCGGCAACGCACATGCCTGCACATTGGGATGCGTCAAGCATGGGGCCAAGTTTGTGTTTGTTACGCGTGGCAAGGTCCTGATGATTGCAAATCAAAATCTGCCGGAACTTGAAAAGTTTGCCGGCGACCACGTTAAGATCATGGGAACGCGCACTGAGGATGGCAAAGGCATTACGATTGCCACGATCAGAGCAGCGGTCCGTCGGGCAAGAAAGTCAAAGGCGTAGTGGCCCGGAAGCCATCGCCGAAAATGGCCTTTGAATTCTGAAGGCTGAACTGCTAATTTCAGGGACCTCCGGTTCCGCGCCGGAGGTCATCCCTTCCCGCTGATCGAACTTGCAAATTTGCCCTGCGGGTCGCGTCAGGGCAAGACCTTTTCCGAATTATTGAGTCTGATTGTGGGTAGCTTTTCCTGCTGCAAGCGCGAGTTCAGGCGAGGCAAATCACTCGATGTGATTTCCCGCCACGCGGTGAGCGTGGACTCCATTACCCTGGTTCTCTGGTGAAATGCTGTGATGGCATCAGCCGTGGGTGCTGCATCGGCGCTTTCCACCACATATTCAAGCTCGCCAAAAGCTCCCTCCAGGTATTGAAGGCTCGTCAGGTCCTTGGAAGGTCGCACCTCGCCGGAATCGTCAGGACTACCGGTTTGGATTGTGCCGAGCAGCGGTAAAAGTTTCTGATGGAGTGTCTTGATTTCCTCCCTGAGAGATTGGTTTGCTTTTGCCATTGTCAAAAGGGATTGCAACTGTTTCTGGAGATCACCGGCTTCCTTCAGAGCCTTTAATACCTCCAGCCTTGCCTTTATGATCTGTTGGTCTGTCTCGAATTGCAGTTCCAAATCAGCCTGCGATGTCTTGACGTTCGGATCCAGTTTGAGAGTGAGTGGTTGCGCATAGGTGCGGCCGTTCGCAATCAATTTGACGGTGTAGTGTCCTGGGACAGCCCACAATCCGGACTTGGCCCAGATATCAAACCCAAAAGGTGCCGTAGGCGATGGATACAACAGGTTCCACACAAAACGGTGCATGCCGGGTTCTGACGACAGTTGTTGCGTTTTGTGCACCCATATCGATGCAACTGTGAGTTTGGAAGGGTTTGGTATTTCAGGTTTCTCTTCGCTTGAGTACCTCCGAACCAGTTTGCCATTGCCGTCCAGAATTTCAAGGATCACCGGCCCCGTGGGTTTGGCCTTCAGGTAGTAATCCAAAATTGCGCCGTCCGGTGGGTTTTGCCCTGCGGGCTCCTCTGGAGGAAGAGGTGTTCCTTCATCGGTTGATCCGAAACGTGCGCGGTATGCGGTTGAGGGTCGAAAGAGCCATGCCCCTGAGCCTGCCACTTCAGAGTCCAGTTGGCGAAGTGGCGTCAGGTCATCCAGTATCCAGATCGAGCGTCCATGTGTACCGGCGATCAGATCATCTCCGTGGATCATCAGATCTCTTACCGAAGCGTTGGGCAGATTCAACTGCAAGGGCTGCCAGTTGCCGCCATCGTTGAATGAAACATAGACGCCAGTTTCCGTCCCTGCATAGAGAAGCCCTTTGCGGACTGGGTCTTCACGTACGACTCGAACAAAACTGCCATTAGGTATTCCCTTGACGATTTCCTGCCAGGTCTTGCCGCCATCGTGAGTGCTGTAAATGTGAGGGGCGAAATCGTCGAGGCGGTGCCGGTCTACCGCGGCGTAGGCAGTGTTGGCGTCAAAGTGTGACGCCTCCAGCATGCTTATCTTACTCCAGGGGGTAAGTGCCGCTGGCGTCACATTTTGCCACGTCTCGCCGCCATCGCGGGTGAGCTGGATCGTGCCGTCGTCTGTACCGATCCAGACCTCGCCATTCACCACTGACGAAGGTGCGATCGTATAGATAACACCGCGACGGCCATTGCCTGTAAAATCAGCGGCCGTTACCGGATCAAGGTTCGGGGGAACACCCGGGTCTTTCCGCGTCAAGTCCGGGCTGACGATCTGCCAGGTTTGACCGCCATCTTTTGTTTCGAAAAGTCGCTGTGTACCAAAATAGAGCAAGTGTTGATCGGTGGGAGAAAAGACCAGAGGCAGAGTCCATGTTGAGCGGTAAACTCCGGGGTGAGCCAGGGTTGGCGTAACATCCTGATTCTGATGGGTCTTCAGGTTGTATTTGGTCACGCCCGTGTCTGACGACCCGCCAAAGACAATATCGGGGTTCAGCGGGTCTGGGGCGATATATTCGCTTTCGCCTCCGGGTTCAATGGGTCGCCAGGAGAACATGTTAATCCCGCGGTAAGGGCTCTGGCTAAGAATTGCGATGGAGCCTGAATCCTGCTGGGAGCCATAAATCCAATATGGGAACCGATTATCTGTAATGATTTGATAGAGTTGCGCAGTTGGCTGGTTATACCACGATGACCACGTCTGGCCGCCATTCACGCTGATCACCACGCCCTGGTCGCTTGCGGTGATCATCCTGTTTGAGTTCTCGGGATCAATCCATAGGCTGTGATAGTCATCGCCGCCGGGTGAAGCTTTCAGAACGGTGAAGCTCTTCCCGCCGTCTCGCGAACGGTATAGAGCGTTGGCCAGGTAAACCGTGTTAGCGTCATGGGGATCTACTGTGATCCCGCCAAAATACCAACCCCGGCCCCACAAACGATGCTCTCCATTGATAAGCTTCCATTTCTCGCCGGCATCGTCGGAGCGATATAGCCCGCCCTTTTTTGCATCAACCACCAGGTAGACACGGGTCGGATTGCTCGCGGCTACAGCGATGCCCATACGTCCCAGACCTTGCGAGGGAAGGCCATTGCCTACGATGTGTTTCCAGGTGTTGCCGCCGTCGGTCGATTTGTAAAGACCACTGTCCGGGCCGTTCGAAGGAGGGT
>JBJKQZ010000165.1:0-4103 GCA_046704865.1 Terriglobia bacterium | reverse complement strand
CGAAGATGCTTGCCGGCGTCCTCGGCCTTGGTAAACAGTCCTGTGGATTCCACCACGATTTTGGCGCCCAGCGAGGAAAACTCAATCTGCGCCGGGTCTTTGACTTTGAATACCTTGATGGTCTTCCCGCCGACTTTGATGAAGTCTTCGCCGTAGCTGACATCAACCGTCAGGTTACCCAGCACGGAATCGTACTTCAGCAGGTGCGCCAGAGTCTTGGGGTCCGTAATATCGTTGACTGCAACAACATCAATGTTCGAATCGTTCAATGCGGAACGAAGAACATTGCGGCCAATCCGGCCAAATCCGTTGATTCCTACCTTCACTGCCATAACAACCCCCTCAAGAGGAAATTTTCACATTTGGGCAAACGTTCAATTTTAAAGACTGTTGACAGGGAAGTCAAATAAGGCCCATTGGCAGGAAGGGCCGTTGACCGCTGGCGGAATTGCCTAACATGGCCCAGAGCCGGCGGGTTGGAGCGTCGCGATCTGCCCAGGACCCCCTTGAACGGCTTGCAGGAGCGGTCGGGTTTGTTTTCGGTTCGTTTTTCAGCCGTCGTTTATTTTCAACAACATGGCCCGCTTCGTTTTCAGGTTCGTTTTTTCCACAGGTACGTGTTTTCAACAACTTCCTCGCTCCGTTTTCCGGTTCGTTTTTGGCTATCTATGTAGTCTTTTGTTGATTCCAGACAACTTCCCCGGTTCGTTTTTCAAAATAAGATATCTTTTTTTATTTTTTCGCTCTCTTAACGGCAAAAACGAAGTCATTTTAGTGTCCCCCCGCTTGCCCCTGAATACCGCAGCTCTTGCTTCGGGTGTGTTTGTAAGGCGTCCCGCGCCACGACAAAAGAGACTACCATACTAGCCCACACTTGTCAAGCGAATTCGCACGGGTGTGTCGCTGCAAAGTGAGAAGTTCCGGTATGCGCAAAGTAGAAAATTCCGGTGGGAGTGGTAGAAGCCTGGGGTATGGGAAAAGAGGTTGTAAGGTTGAGTCGCGGAAATAAAACGCCGGGCAAGCATGACCCCCTCAGCCCTGAACGGATGACGCCGAAACGGGCTGCCCTGCAAAGCCGGAACGCACTCAAATCCCAGTTTCTCCTAGACAGGAAGGGCCGGATGCGGCTAGACTCCTATTTTGCTTCTGGCGGGCTAATCCGACCCCAAAAATTCAGACGAGGAGCGCACAATGTCACTACGCATCAATGACACTGCCCCAGACTTTGTCGCTGAGACGACGCAGGGCACCATCAATTTCCACAAGTGGATTGGAGACGGGTGGGCCATCCTGTTCTCGCATCCCAAGGACTTTACTCCCGTATGCACCACGGAGCTCGGCTATATGGCAGGACTGCAACCGGAGTTTGCAAAACGCAACTGCAAGATCATCGGCCTGAGCGTCGACACCGTGGAAAGCCACAAGAAATGGGAGCCAGACATCGAGGAGACCCAGGGCAATAAGGTGACCTATCCCATGATCGGAGATCCCGAGCTCAAGGTGGCCAAGCTCTACGATATGCTGCCTGCAGAGGCCGGTGAAACCTGCGAAGGCCGGACCGCAGTCAATAATCAGACCGTGCGCACAGTTTTCATTATCGGCCCGGACAAGAAGATCAAGCTGATGCTGACCTACCCGATGAGCACCGGCCGCAACTTTAATGAAGTGCTGCGTGCCCTCGATTCCATTCAGCTTACGGCCAAGCAGCAGGTGGCGACTCCGGCAAACTGGGAACAGGGCGGAGACGTTATCATTCTGCCATCGGTTTCAGATGAAGCGGCCAAGCAGAAGTATCCCGGCGGGTGGAAAACACCCCGGCCTTATCTGCGCATTGTTCCCCAGCCCAAGTAGTTGTTTCGCCAGGGAGTATGCCAGCCGCGCCAGATGTAACGGAAGATAATGCTGTGGGTCCGAGACAAATGCCGCCCGCGGCAGGGTAACTCCCTGTCGTCTGCATCGCAGAATTGAGTTTGCAACTGGGTTGCTGCAGGCACACCTGCCCCTAGACAGCACCAGGAAACTTTAGATTCTTGATACAGCTTGAGGAAGTGTTCGCACACGCAAGTCCCGGGTCCTGATGTCGATGGTCGGTGACGCGGACGTGATTCCTGCAGAAACCTCCGTCGTAGCAGACACCCTGCACAACGTCATTTTGGAAAGCATTTTGCCGCCACGGGGCACTCTGCGGGAAATCCCTCTTGCAGGACCCATCCGTTGTGGGGGCACAATTCAATAGCGTATAATTATCTCACCTCCTGTTGGGCTGGGAGGCCATCTTCCGTATGTCAAGGTACGCGAGAGGTACCCTCGCATGGTGTGAACCTCGATGGAAGAACGCGTGGCCTTCAACCCAAACTCTCCCGAAGCGGCCAGGATTCTGTCCCCAAGGCATCGCCTTGCTTCTATTAAGCGATAGGTATGAAAGGCCATCCACACAGTACAGGTGTTCCCGTCCCCGCTCCCACAGAGGCGCACAGGCTTTCCGTACCCGAAATTGTCCAGGGATTCAGCACCGGCCCCAATGGACTGTCAGAGCAGGAAGCCCGCCGCCGCCTTCAGCAGTTTGGACCCAACACGATCGAGAAGGCCCGCACCGAGCCTCCCATTCGGAAACTCGCGGCAAACTTCACCCACTTGATGGCGGTGCTGCTATGGATAGCGGGTGCTGTCGCCTTCGTGGCCCGGCTGCCTGAACTTGGCATTGCCATTTGGTGTGTCAACATCATCAACGGAATATTAAGCTTCTGGCAGGAATACCGGGCGCAACGCGCTATTCAAGCATTACGCAGCCTGCTTCCGCCAAAAGCTTCAGTCATCCGGGCAGGCGTCGAGCGAAAAATCCCCGCCGAAGAGGTCGTGCCGGGAGACCTGCTCCTCCTCAACGAGGGTGACAATATTTCTGCTGACGCCAGGATCGTGGAGGAATCCGGTCTCCGAATTGACCAGTCGACGCTGACGGGTGAATCCCGGCCTGTCCGAAAGGCTCCGGAAGTTCCGTGGAACCACCCGGTCGGTCTGGGTGAATTGCCGAATGTCGTCTTCGCCGGAACAAGCGTAGTGGCGGGGCACGGCCGCGCCGTTGTCTTCAGTACGGGCATGCATACTGAGTTTGGCAAGATTGCTTATCTTACTCAAACCCTTCGCGAGGAACCTAGCCCCCTGCAAAAGGAACTGGTCCACGTCACTCGTGTGATCGCCTATGTAGCCGTAGGGTTCGGGCTGATCTTCTTTCTGCTGGGACTCCTGCTGGGTACGTTACCACTTGCCCAAAGCTCTCTTTTCACGCTTGGGATGATCGTCGCCTTTGTCCCCGAAGGCCTGTTACCCACGCTTACTCTCGCACTCGCGATGGCGGTCCAGCGCATGGCGAAGCGCAATGCCCTCGTCAAGCGGCTGTCATCCGTGGAAACACTTGGCTGCGCCACAGTCATCTGCACCGACAAGACCGGCACTCTCACCAGGAACGAAATGACCGTTACCGCACTCTGGGTACCAGGCGCCCATTTCGAGGTTACTGGAACAGGCTACACTCCGCAGGGGATCATCCTTCAAGGAGGGATGCCAGTTGCTAAAGCGCCCGAACCACTCCACGAACTTCTCCTGGCCGGCAGCTTTTGTAACAATGCTCGGCTGATACCCGGGGACCCGTGGGCCATCAGTGGTGACCCCACTGAAGCAGCCATCCTGGTGGCGGCCGCCAAAGGCGGCTTGGACATTGCTGCGGAACTTTCCGCCAACCCGAGGCTCAACGAAATAGCTTTTGACTCCCTCCGCAAAAGAATGACCACCGTCCACCGTCACCAAGAGGCCGGCAGATTGATCGCCTACACCAAGGGTGCTCCAAAGGAATTGCTGCAACTCTGTGTGTTGTCTCAAGACCAGAGAGAAGAGGCGCTTCGTGCCTACGATGATCTGGCTCGATCAGGCCTCCGCGTTCTGGCCGCCGCACGACGCAACATTCCACCGGAATTTCCCCTGGAATCCGCCGAGGAAGTCGAGAAAGACATGAAATTCCTGGGTCTGATCGCCATGATGGATCCGCCACGCGATGAAGTTCCGGAGGCGATCACCAAGTGCCACAGCGCAGGCATCCGAATGGTGAT
>JBJKQZ010000164.1:0-6570 GCA_046704865.1 Terriglobia bacterium | reverse complement strand
GCCTGGATCAGAATCTGAAAGCTCGGGACGAGTTGGAGAAGGCCGTCAGTCTGGATTCGCGGCTGCAATTTTCCCATTTCAACCTAGGGGTTGCGTGCCAGCGTTTGGGCCAATTGGATCGGGCCATGGCGGAATTTAAGCAGGAAACGCTCCTTGCTCCACGGCAACCCTGGAGTTTTGAAAACTTGGGAATCATATATCTCCAGCAGGGCAAACAGGACATTGCCCTTCAGATGTTCGACGAGGCCCTCGCGATTAATCCCAGGCTTCCCAACTCGCTGGACGGAGTAGGAAAAATTTATCTGACAAAAGGGCAGCCTATTGTGGCAATAAAATACTTTCGCCGGGCTTTGAGCCTTGAGCCCGGAAGCGCCAAAATGCATTTCCAATTGGGGCAGGCCTACCTGAAAGCCGGAAAGAAAGAAATGGCCCGGCAGGAAATGGCTGAGGCCGGTCGGCTGCAAACTCAAGCCCGAACCAAATTTCAACAAGCCCTTTCCGGAGTGCTGCCTGCCCCCAAAGTCTCAGTTGATGGTCATTAGATCTTGCCGGGCCGTCATGGGTGATTCACTCTTCATTCTGAATGCAATTTAAATCGCATCGACTGGCAGACCGCATCCTGGACAGAGCTTACCTTTTACAAAGCGTTTCGACCCAGGAAGCGGATTTAGATTTGGTGGTCGATGCAAAATCCGGACTTGCGGTTTTTGCCGGATCCGCGAGGAGAGGAATCGGGTCATTAGCTGCATGCCTTCCTGTTCACCTTGCAGGTCGTTTCTATAAAAAACCATGCAGATCAATTTCCCCTACAAACGTAGTAAGAATTCGCATGAAATAGGCCCTGCCACCTTCTTGTTTGTTGTGTGCCCAAGTGTTGTTACTGGTTGGTTTGATGGAATTCAAACCATTCTAGGGGTTTGGCATTGGTCCGCAGACGGCCAGCAAATAACCGTGTAATAATGGCTTACCACGGTTTGCGAAAGTGGCGGAATTGGCAGACGCGCCAGACTTAGGATCTGGTCCCGCAAGGGGTGGGGGTTCGAGTCCCCCCTTTCGCACCACTCCGGTGTCGTCTCCGCGCTGATTTTTTATCTGGTCGGTAGTCTTGCTGTCGATTTTTCCAACACAGTGACGTTATGTTTCATCAGGAGCTTGCGGAATTTAGGAAGCTAACATACACTGCCGCTATGCAAAAAAGGATTGACCATCGAATAACTTATGACGCACTGGTTGTCGGGTCGGGCGCCAGTGGCGGGTGGGTTGCTAAGGAATTAACCGAAGCCGGTATGCGAGTTCTTATGGTGGAGGCCGGGCCGCCGCGCATTCCCTCGCGCGATTTCACGGAACACGTGTGGCCTTACCAACTGAAGTACCGCGGCTTTGACGATCAACAGGCGAGGCTGACGGAACAGCCCATCCAGCGGCTCTGTTATGCCTGCGATGAATACAGCCACCAGTTTTTTGTTAAAGACGCTGAACATCCTTATACGTTTCCAATCGACAAGCCGTTTATGTGGATTCGGGGCCGACAGGTTGGTGGCAAGACCTTCTGCTGGGCGCGTGAAAGCTATCGCTACAGCGACTACGAATTCAAGGCTGCCAGCCGCGACGGCTACGGCCAGGACTGGCCTTTCAGTTACAAGGATCTCGAACCGTACTACGACAAAGTGGAAAGTTTTATTGGTGTCAGCGGTTCGCTAGAAGGGCTTGAACGGATGCCAGACGGCAAATTCCTTCCGCCGACGAACCTCTCCTGCGGCAGCCTCCAGGCAAAGAAAATTATCGAGAGCACATTCGGCTGGCGGGTGATGCCAGACCGTGTGGCTAACCTGACCGTTCCGCACAATGGGCGTCCTCCGTGCCATTACTGCGATGAGTGCCAGCGCGGATGCTATACCGCGTCATATTTCAACAGTCCTGCGGTCACCTTGCCGGCCGCGGTGAAGACCGGCCGATTCACTCTGGTGAGTGACGCGGTGGTCAGCCATGTAATGGTTGACAATGAGGGCCGTGCAAGCGGTGTCCACTATATTGACCGCACCACCCATGAACATCGTGAGGCGCGTGCAAAGATTGTTGTGCTTGCAGCCAGCACGCTCGAGTCCACCCGTATCCTGTTGAACTCCACCACCCGCCGTTACCCCAACGGCCTGGGAAACTCCATGGGAGTTTTGGGCCATTATCTGATGGACCATTTCACTCTTGAAGGGGCTGGCGGAATCATGGCTGGTTTAAAGTCTTCCGTTCGTGAACCCACTGGCAACCCGTGCGGATTTCTGATTCCGAAATACGCCAACGTAGGTTCCAACAGGAACAAGAAGTTCATCCGAGGATACCGTTTTGACGGCGACGGAAGCCAGGAGTTGTACGGGCAAGCTTATTCGACTCCCGGTTTCGGCAAGCCGTTCAGGGAAAAGGTCCGCAAGAACATCCCTTATCGTTACGGTATGATGTGCCAGGGTGAAACGCTGCCGCGGTACGAAAACTACGTCACGCTTGACAAAGACAAGAAAGACGCCTGGGGAATTCCAGTCCTCCATATTAGTGCCAGTTACGGTGAGAATGAATATGCCATGGCCAAGGCTATGCGGGAAGACGTGATTTCGATTCTTGATGCTCTAAAACTGGAAGACGTTCGACCGCCAGGTGAAAAGTTGAGCGTCTTTGGCAAGAACATCCACGAGTGTGGGACTGCACGGATGGGAATTGACCCCAAAACCAGTGTGTTAAACCGCTTCAACCGTCTTCACGATGCCAAAAATGTGTTTGTTGCAGATGGCGCATCGTTTGTAACCAACAGTTGCTATGAGCCGACTTTGACGATCATGGCCATTGCGACTCGCGCCGCCGATTACATCGCGGATGCTTATCGAAAAGGGAACTTGTAGACGATTCCCGGGTTCCCTGTAGGGCAGGAAACAAGAAACGGATGAGACGAACGACAAGAAGAAGAAAAACAGCAATGATGAAACCGGCGGCCTGTCGCGCCGCGAATGGCTGATTGATGTTGGCAAAGCGGCCGCGCTGGCAGGCATTGCCGGAAAGTCAGTCGCGCTGGGAGCGGAAGGCGTGGCCGGTCCTGGCGTTTCGGGGACCAGTCCAGGAAGCCTTCCACCCGGTCTTTACAGTCCTTCTCCCGAGCATTTGGGGCATGCGCTCGTGAGCGACTCGCGTTTTCATCCGATTCCGCAAGGGTGCCAGGTGGATTTTATCCGGCCCCCCACAGGCCCTTTCGAACCGCAATTTTTTTCTCCCGACGAATACAAAGTGATTCACCGTCTGGTTGCCTTAATGCTGGGCGAGACTTCAGCCACGTCCGAAGAAAGCACCAAACCACCGGATGGAAATATTGTGGATGAAGTCGGCGAGTGGATTGATCTTCGCACCTACAGTTTTTCCGGAATTCGTCAGGCTGCCGATGGGCTTACCCCGGAGCAGGTTGCGCTTGCCAAAGCCTATGACGGGGCCCCCCTCCTGCACCGCGTCAAGACCACCAACCCGCCGCAGGCTTACCGCGACGGCCTCGCGTGGATTGCCGGAGAGGCAAACCGCAGGCACAAGATGGAGTTTTTGGACCTTACTGAATCCCAGCAGTCGTCTATTCTCGACACCATCAGCGATGGCCAGACCTCCAGTGGAGCTGAAAATGAAGGGGTAACGTTCTTCCACCAGTTAAAGGGCGACATTATTTCCGGCTTTTATACCTCCAGGACTGGCCTGAAGGAGCTTAATGATAAGGGCAACAGTTTCTACGCGGAATCACCCGGTTGCCCTGCCTCAAGCCCTGGTCACCCGAAAGCCAATTCTTAAGTTCTTCTGATAGCAAACCTGGTTTTGTGCACTGCCATTTTCTGCCTCGAAACCGGGATGGACTCCAACTTTTAAATACCTCCTTCTTGAAGTAACCCTGCAAACAGTTGTACACTCCCTGCCTTCCGGGGAAAGGCGTTTCGCGCTGAGTGAAATTACGTTTGATCAGGGAGTAAGCAGAATGATTCGGCAGGCCAGTTGTTTGGTTCCCGTCGGACTTTGGGAATTGCTATAAACCGTTCTCCAGGAGGAGATTGATATGGACATCGTTTCACGCCGGGCTTTTTTGAAGAGATCCGTTGCAGCCACAGGTGCGGTCGGATTGCTTTCTGCTCCCAGTCTTTTTGCTTTGCCGCCGGAGCCCCAGATGACTTTTCCAGTTAAGCCGCGGGAACGTCTGGCGGCGACCACCTGGCCGTTTCGCATGTATATGGAAAGTCCGGCCAATCGGTGGCGGGACCCGAAGCTTCCTGGTATGGAACTGGTAGATTTTCCCGCGATGGTGGCGGCGAAGTTCGACCTTCATAATGTCGAGCTTCTCTCGAACCATTTTCCGTCGACTGACGCTGCATATCTGGCCAGGCTGCGCGCTGCGGTTGAGAAGGCCCATTCGCATATCATCGATCTCGCGGTAGAATCGCAGGCAAGCTTTTATGACCCTTTCGCAATGAAACGCCAGGAAGCTATTGACTATGGCAAGAAATGGATCGACATCGCAGTAGCGGTTGGATCGCCCAGCGTCCGTCTGAACATTGCGGGTGTTGACGGAGTTGCTCCGGACCCGGACCGGACTGCCGAAAGCCTGAAGCAGGTGGCTGCTTATGGGGCAGAGCGGAATGTTCTTGTGAATCTTGAGAATGATGATCTTGTAATTGAGGATGCCTTCTTTATTGTACGTGTGATTGATAAGGTCCAGAGTCCATACCTGCGGGCGCTGCCAGACTTTGCAAATTCCATGCTTGGCGGGAACGCGGCGTTTAACTACGATGCGCTGGCACTAATGTTCCGGCACGCCTACAACATCTCGCACATGAAGGATTCAGAAGTGGGTGATCATGATAAGCTCTACACAGTGAACGTGGGGCGGATCTTCAAGATTGCTGAGGCGGCGGGTTACAAGGGTTACTACTCGCTGGAATGGGAAGGGCAGGGCGGAGCCTACGAAGGTACCCACAAACTGCTGACGGAAAGCCTGAAATATTTGAGTTAGCCGGCACCGGGAGGGAAACTTTTATGCAGGTAACCCTCCAGGCTGATCCGTAAAGGCGGGTTTGCTGAGGAGAATCCAATGATAGGAAGACCCAGGCTGCTCCGGGACTTCAATGCCCAACAGATCCTTCGTCTTTTACGCCAGCATGGCCCCTGCTCGCGTGCAGACCTGGCCCGATATTCCGGGCTGAGCGCCCCGACGATCTCAAGCGGCGTGGCGTACCTGAAGGAGAACGGACTGGTAAAGGCGATGGGACCTGGCCCTTCGATGGGCGGTCGTCCGCCGGACCTGCTGCGGTTTAATTCCAAGGCGGGTTATGTGGCAGGGGTGGATATTGGCACGTCGCTTGTGAGGATCGCTCTTGCGGATCTGGACGGGAATATCGCGGCAAAAGAAGCCTTCGCGACGGAGTCTCAGAGCACTCCTGGCCATGTCGTTTCGCTGATTGCCTCCGGAATTTGCAAACTGCGGGCCCAGCAGAAAATTCCTACAAAGAAGTTGCTGGCGCTCGCTGTAGGCGTGCCGGGGATTACTGACGTGCAAAAAGGGACTGTGTTGTCGGCTCCCATCCTTACCCAATGGCGTGCTGTGCCCCTTCGCGAGATTTTGGAGAAGGAAGTTGGTATCCAGGCGCTGGTTGAAAATGATGTTAACCTGGCGGCGTTGGGCGAAGGGCGATGCGGGACCGCGCGCGGCGTAAAAAATTTTGTGTTTCTGACGGTTGGAACGGGGATCGGCGCTGGAATTTTCATCAACGGACATCTTTATCACGGAGCGGACTGGGCGGCAGGGGAGATTGGGTATCTCTATGTCCCTGGAACGGAGGAAAGCCCACTCACCATCCTGAATCCAGGATCGCTAGAAGGTATGATCGGCGCTAAAGCGATCGAACGCGCTTGGCGGAATCTGGATGGGGAAGGCGGCAACGGCTCGCAGGAAAATGCGCCTGCCCTGGACGGAGGGAGCATTCTTGATCTGGCGGAAGAGGGTAATCCCGTGGCGGAAAGAATCCTTCAGCAGACGGCGCGGATTCTGGCGGACGCCGTGACCAACTTGTGCGTGGTGCTCAATCCCTCGCTGGTAGTTTTGGGAGGACGGGTGGGGTCTCGTCCTGCGCTTTTCAAAGCCACTTGCCGGATTATTGAGTGCAACGAGTTCTGCCGCCCGCGACTGGCGGTGAGCACGCTGGCGACAGAAGCCCCGGTGCTGGGCGCGATTCAACTGGCCTTGAACGCGGCCGGACGGAAAATACTTCCTGATTTGGAACCCCTTGGACACCTCGCGGAACCCGGGCCTTATCCTCATTAAATTCCACCACGAGCGTTAAAACTCAATACAAGTTTACTCGGAACAAGGCTTGTAATAGCGCCCCTTGAAGATAGTGAAACATTTTGGGCCCTTTGCCTGCATCAAACTGCCTCATTCCGGAGCTTGCTGGTCCTTGACACCGGAATTTGAAAACATACTTTGGGCAAAATTGGGTTAAGCCAGAACACTCTGGCGATGAAAAATATTGGGAACCATTTAGAATATTTCTTACAGAGATAGAC
>JBJKQZ010000163.1:0-2598 GCA_046704865.1 Terriglobia bacterium | reverse complement strand
ACCGCCGTCAGGCGCGCCTTCAGCCAGCAAATCCCGCCCACCAAAACATCATCCCGCGCCCCCTGCGCCGATCGTGCAGGGCGAGGAAGGCATTGCTTCCTGGTACGGCCGCCCCTTTGATGGCAGGCGCACAGCGAGCGGCGAGATTTATAACATGCACGCCATGACGGCTGCGCACCGCACACTGCCCTTCGGCACCATGGTCCGGGTGCACGATCTTGAAAATGGCGACAGCGTGGTGGTACGCATCAATGATCGCGGACCTTTTGTGGAAGGGCGCATCATTGACCTTTCCTACGCGGCGGCCATGGCGATGCACATGCCCTCAACAGCGCTGGTGCGGCTGCAAATCCTGAGCGCGGGTCCGGACGCTTCCGGCGGCACTTATTCGGTCCAGGTTGGTGCGTTCCTGGACAGGAACAATGCGGAAAGGTTGAAGGATCGCATTGAGAAGAAGTATCAACCGGTCATCATCAAGACCGCAGACCACGGCACAGGTGTGTTTAACCTGGTTCTTGTAGGCCAGGAAAACACCCGCCAACAGGCGGAACAACTGGCAACCCAATTGGTGCGCGACAAGCTGGCAACTCAAACCTACGTGATTCGAACCAACTAAACATTCAGAGGTGTTTCTGCGGAGGCAGAATGGATAACTGTATCTTTTGCAAGATCCTTGACGGCAAGCAGCCCGCAAAGATTGTGTATGAGGATGAGCAGGTGGTGGCCATTGTAGACATCCATCCCCAGGCGCCCGTCCATCTGCTGGTGATGCCCAGAAAGCATGTGCCCTCGCTGAAAGAAGCAGAAAGCAGTGATGAACCGATGTTAGGCCACCTCCTCACAGTTGCAGCTCAACTGGCCCGTGAGCGGCAATTGGAAGTCAGAGGCTATAGGACAGTTATCAACAATGGGCCGTGGGCCGGGCAGACTGTCGATCACCTGCACGTGCATGTTCTGGGTGGGCGCGTTTTCCACTGGCCGCCGGGATAAGTCCGGCGGCATTCGCGGCATCAGATTGTGGCCAGCAGGGCCGCCAGAAGCGCGGCGCGGCGCGGAAGTTCGCGTATCACCACATGCTCGTGAAGAGCGTGGGCGCCGTCACCTACTCCTCCCAGGCCGTCCAGTGTGGGGATGCCCAGCGCAGCGGAAAAATTACCGTCTGATCCCCCGCCGGTTGCCGCGTCCTTCACCTCGAATCCGATCCGGCTTGCCAGAGTCTTTGCCATTCCGAACAGGCCTATGGTCATTGCCCGCTCCATCGGTGGTCGATTGATTCCCCCTTCGATTTTCAATCGGGCTTCCGGATGGATGGCCTTCAATCCAAAAATCTTCTTTTCGATCTTCGCTTGATCATCCGCACGCGGGATGCGAACGTCCACCGAGGCTTGAGCAAGCTCCGGAACAACATTGGACCGCGTTCCGCCTTGGATGATCCCGACGTTCAGCGTTAGGCCGCGACGTGGCTCGGCCAGCTTCTCAATCCGCAGCAACTGCCGGGCAAGCTCGCCAATCGCATTGACGCCTGCACCCGGATTGATGCCTGCATGAGCCGCCCGCCCGTGAGCCGTTAGCCGGAATTCCCCCACGCCTTTGCGGGACGTCTTCAGCGCCCCATCCTGCGCAGGCTCCAGCACCAGCACGGCGCGTGAAGCTTTTGCCTCACGTTCAATCTCGCGCCGGAACGCCGCGCTTCCCGTTTCTTCTTCAGGATTCAGAAAAATCCGCACGGGACTCGCGGGCTCAAAATCCAGCGACTGCAATGCGCGGACGGCCGCAAGGCCCAGCACGATTCCCGACTTCATGTCTAGAACACCGGGACCATATGCGCGTCCGCCCTTGATGCGGAAGGGCATGCGGGCGAGCGTTCCTTTGGGCCAGACCGTATCGTGATGGCCGATCAGAAGAATGGGCTTTTGCCGGCCCTCATTGCGCTGGCTCCCCTGGCTGCGGGAAGCGGCGGCGCGCGATCTTCCCCAGAACTCGGCAACAAGGGCCGCCCCGGTCTTTGAGTTATCAAGCAACGAGACTTTGCCGTGGTTGCGCCGGAATTCACGGGCAAAAAAGCGGGCAATACGGTCAATGTCGGGCCGCGAATAAGTGGGAGATTCCATATCCACTGCCTCACGCAGCAGATTCATCGTGTTGGGCAAATCATTCCGGCAGAATGCAAGCAGCTTGCGAAATTCCACGTGTGTCCTTTCAATTGCGAGCGACGGCGCGGCACAAGTTTGCAGCAATTCTCCCGGCCGTGACAGCAAACGGTGTTTCATTTTATCCTAGCTGTATCGGTCTGAGCGAAAGTTGCCGCCAGGCACGGCGTGCAGTGTGAAGAGGTTACCCGTTGAACAAAATCTCGCTTGCCCTGGTGGTCCACTCGCATCAACCCGTCGGCAATTTTGATCATGTTTTCGAAGAGGCTTACCAGAAGGCTTATCTTCCTTTCGTCCAGACGCTCCTACGGCATCCTCGGATCCGGATGGGACTGCACTTTTCCGGCTGCCTGCTGGAATGGATCGAAAAGCGGTATCCGGAGTTTCTTGAGGAGCTCAAAGAGCTTGTAACCCGCCATCAGGTGGAGCTGATGGGCGGAGGATTTTA
>JBJKQZ010000162.1:0-3223 GCA_046704865.1 Terriglobia bacterium | reverse complement strand
CTTCAAACCTGCTGTCGTCCACCACGCGTGCCAGGACTTCACGCATATCGTATTGGCCAGAAGCTTCGCCAGAAAAGATGCCATAGATTTCCTCGGGCGGATAGGCCGGCGCTGACGGCTCCTGTTTATCAAATGCAACCAATGGCTTGCGACCTATTTTCTCAACCAACGCTCGAACTCTGGCAAGGCAGCTTTCGTCATCGGGTTCGCGGAAATCAACGGTGCCGCTGATCTGTGCGTGCATCTTTGCGCCACCCAGTTCTTCCGCCGAGATCTTCTGCCCAATGGCCGCCTGGACCAGTGCGGGTCCGGCCAGGAAGAGGCCGCTGCCTTCGGTCATCAGGATGTGGTCGCACATCACGGGCAGATATGCGCCGCCTGCCACGCACATGCCCATGATAGCCGTGATCTGCGGAATGCCCATGGCGCTCATCACTGCGTTGTGCCGAAAGACACGGCCGAAATCGTCCTTATCGGGGAAGACGTCTTCCTGCAAAGGCAGGAAAATGCCGGCCGAATCAACCAGATAAATTGTGGGGATGTGATTGTCGATTGAAATCTGCTGCGCGCGGAGGACCTTCTTGGCAGTCATGGGGAAGAATGCTCCGGCTTTGACTGTGGCGTCATTGGCCACAATCATCACCAGGCGCCCGTGGATGCGGCCCAGGCCTGTGATTACTCCGGCGGCAGGCGCACCGCCCCACTCCTGATACATTTCGAAAGCGGCGTAAATTCCCAGCTCAAAAAATTCGCTACCTGGATCAAGCAACAGGCGGATCCGTTCCCGCGCCGTCAATCGCCCCTTTTTATGCTGTGAAGCAATCGCCGTTGCGCCGCCGCCCTCGCGAATGCTCTCTTCCTGGTTGAGAATCTCACTCACATGATCCTTCATGCGGCGGGTATTCTCCGCAAATTCTTCGGAGGTGGCATCAATCTGGGTCTTGATCGTGGAATCTGGCAAAGTTGATTTACCTTTTAGGGGGCCGCGCTAGCCACGCCGGGGTCTTGTCGGCATTGTTGCATGGCAATTATCGCTGGGACGCCTCGCCCCTGGCCACGCGGGCGGTGAATTCGGCCGATTTACCGCGCGGCACCGTCAGGGCCGTCCATTCATTACCAGCAAAATGTTTTGCCAGATAGACAATCTGCCCGATGTGATAGGAGTAATGGGCGATTTGCCGGTTGATAGCCTGCATCACGGAGTGCGGCTCCGCACGAACGAGTATCTTCCGCGTGAGGTCATTGTCCGTCAGCGGAGTCAGCGCATTAAATAGGCAATTCCAGCCGCTTTCCCACACTTCCATCACTTCCGCTCTCGTTCCGGGCGGAGCTTCAAATTCGCCGTCGCGGTTGCGGTCAGGCTTTTCACCGTCTGAAGTCAAAAAGTCCGTAAAGCGCGAGCGCATATTGCCGGACATATGCTTCACAATGGTTGCAATTGAGTTTGACTCGGCATCCAGGGTGATTCCTAAAGTGTCGTCCGGAACTTGCGCTATGGCGCGCTCCGCCAGGCGCTTGTAATAGCGCAGCAAATCCAGCGAGTCTTTTAGATAGGAGGTTGTAAACTCAAGTGCCATTCCGTTGATCTCCTGGTTGCGGTTGATCGCCCGGCGTCAAAAGCAGGTTGGCGCAGCCAAACTTAAGTCTGTGTCTGCAGGGGCACGCGGCTACGAATGAAATCCACAATCTCCTGCGTGGAAGCGCCCGGCTGGAATACTGCCGTTACTCCGGCTTCTTTCAAGCCCGGAATATCTTCATCCGGAACAATGCCGCCCACAATTACCACAACGTCCTGCATTCCCGATTCCCGTAAAAGCTGGCATATCCGTGGAATGATGGTGTTGTGCGCGCCAGAGAGAATTGAGATGCCCACCACATCCACGTCCTCCTGCAAGGCGGCGTTAGCGATTTGCTCCGGGGTTTGTCGCAGCCCGGTATAAATCACTTCCATCCCGGCGTCACGAAGGGCGCGGGCCACAATTTTGGCGCCGCGGTCATGCCCGTCGAGGCCCGGCTTGGCGACAATCACACGAATCCGTCGGTCGATCATGGGAAAGCGTTCCTATCTATCGAAATGCCGGCTCTTCGTAGGTCCCGAATACTCTGCGGAGAACGTCGCACATCTCGCCGAGGGTGGCATAGGCGCGGACACATTCCAGAATGTAGGGCATCAGGTTCCGGTCTGTTCCCGCAGCCCCTCCCAGGGCTTCCAGAGTTTGCTGGACGCGCAAATTGTCTCGCTCCTTCTTCAGTTCGGCCAGCTTCTCCTGCTGGCGCCGGGCAATCGATTCATCGATCACCAGGATTTCCACCGGGTGATCTTCCTCAGAGACGAAATCGTTGACGCCCACAACAATCTTTTCTTTGTTCTCCACCGAACGCTGGTAGGCATAAGCAGCTTCGTGGATTTCCTTTTGCGGGAAACCCTTTTCGATAGCGGCCACCATTCCGCCCAGGGCGTCGATCTTGTCGAAATATTCGTAGCAGGCACGTTCAGTTTCAAGCGTCAGCTTTTCGAGAAAATATGACCCTCCCAGCGGGTCGGCCACGTTTGTGACGCCGCTCTCATGCGCAATCACTTGTTGAGTCCTCAAGGCCACCGTTGCGGCGTGTTCAGTGGGCAGTGCCCAGGCCTCGTCCAGTGAATTGGTGTGCAGGCTCTGCGTTCCGCCCATCACTCCGGCCAGCGCCTGGATAGCGGTTCTCACGACGTTGTTGTAAGGTTGCTGAGCGGTCAACGAGCAGCCCGCCGTCTGGGTATGGAAGCGGCAGAGCCATGACCTCGGGTTCTTTGCGCCGTAGCGCTTGCGCATCACCGTGGCCCAGATCTTTCGCGCGGCACGGAACTTGGCTATTTCCTCAAATAGGTCATTGTGCGAATTGAAAAAGAAGCTGAGGCGGGGAGCAAAATCATCCACGCTCAGGCCCGCTAGTCGCACCCAGTCGACGTATTCAATCCCGTCTCGCAGGGTAAAGGCAAGTTCCTGCACCGCCGTCGAGCCTGCTTCACGAATATGGTAGCCGCTGATGGATATGGGATTCCAGCGAGGCGTTTCTTTGGCGCCGAACATGATGGAATCCACCACCAGGCGCATCGATGGAGCGGGAGGGAAGATGTACTCTTTCTGGGCAATGTATTCTTTCAGGATGTCATTCTGAATGGTACCGGAAATATCCTTCCATTCCGCGCCAGCTTTCTCCGCCGCTACCAGGTACATGGCCC
>JBJKQZ010000161.1:0-2826 GCA_046704865.1 Terriglobia bacterium | reverse complement strand
CTCCTTGCGTCTATTCTAGTCCCTCAACGGAAAATTCCTACTGGCACTTCACAGATTCGCGATCCAGCATGATGATGCCGGTGATCCCGGAGCAAATTCAAACCAGTTTAAATCTCCGCAAGGGATGGCCGTCCACAGGGTTGCTGTTTCGCGTTGTTAACAGGTGACGGGTTGAAAGGCGGACCGGAAGAAGCAATCGAGCGTCATGACTGCGCGCCTTGAAATTTTTCCTGCTGCAATCGGGTAACAGGCGGGAGCAGCATGCAGACCACTCCACGAATTGAGGGCCCCTTCAGAGGCGCACCGGCACTCCATGCGCATCAAAGTTCCCTCCAGACTCTCTGCAATAGCGCCAGGCAAAGCTCTCAATGTGGGGGAACTTTGGTTAGCGCCGCTTATGTTGAAAGGAAAGATTGCCGACCGCACCGGAAACGGGCCGCACGCACGCCTCCGCAGCCCGCAAACTGAGATTCCGTCAGGATCTTCGCAATTTTCCGCAGTGTCCCGGGGCAGTGTTAGATCTGCTGCCCGAATGTCGCCGCGATTTCGTGCGCAGGGCTGGGCTTAACCCGGCCTTCCGCGCCATCCACGCCAAAGTTACGAATCTTATATTGCAGCGCCCTGACGCTGATGTGCAGGAGTCGCGCTGCTTCTGTACGGTTCCCGCCGGTCAATGCCAGCGCGCGGGTAATGGCCATTCTTTCCGCGCCTTCCTTAAGGCGGCGAACTTTCTGCTTCAGGTCGCCGGGCTGTGTTTCCGCCACGTCTTCACGTGAGCTCACCAGGCGCAGGCCGCCGTGCAGGTTGGCGCTTTCGTCCTGCTGCAACTGCCTGATGGCCTGCGATTCATCACCGATAATCAGGTAACGACGTACAAAGTTTTCAATTTCGCGAATATTGCCCGGCCACGAGTAATCCATGCACGCTTCCAGCAATGTGTTTGAAACCGGCAGTGGCGGACGGCCAATCTGGTCTGCCCAGTAGGCAATAAAGTGGTTCAGGAGTTCTGGAATGTCTTCCCGCCTCTCTCTCAGCGGCGGCAGGCAGATGGTGTAGACGTTCAGACGATAGTAGAGATCCCGGCGGAATGATCCAGACGCGATTGCCTGGCTGATGCTGGCGTTTGTGGCAGCGATCACCCGCACGTCCACCTGAGTCGAGGCATAGCTTCCCAGGCGTGAAAACTCCCCATCCTGTAGAACGTGCAGCAGTTTCGCCTGGAGCCCGATCGGCATTTCAGCAATTTCATCCAGGAAAATGGTCCCGCGATGGCAGGCCTCAAACTTGCCGGCCTTTGCTTTGGTCGCACCCGTGAAGGCCCCCGCTTCATAACCAAAAAGTTCACTTTCAAGAAGTTCCGAAGGCAATGCTGCACAGTTGATCTTCATAAACCGCTGGGCAGAGCGGCATGAGAGTTCGTGAATCATGTCGGCAACAACACCCTTGCCAGTACCACTTTCACCCAATAACAAAACCGGAATGTCGAACTCCGCAATTTGGTGGATCTGGTTACGGATGTCCCGCATCACTTTGCTGACGGCGACAAAACCATTTTCGGGTTTTCCCACGGTGGCAGGTGTCTGTGTCCCATGCTCCTTTGCTCTGAATGCCAAACCATCGATTGATCTTACTGTGTTCGTCAAAGCCCCCTCCTCATTAGCAGTTGGCCCCATCGGGTTCCTGTCTTGCGTCCCTTTGAAGCCATCCATCGCCCCCCGACGATGGAATCTCTTGAACTCCGCGTGTAATCTTCTTGAGCACCATAGTATGTGCAGAGGGGTACATCTACAATTAGGCAATTCCACGAATTGGTTGGGGGAAATACCGGAGGGTGGCCCGGAAACAACCCACCCTCCGGGGGTTGGAAGACCTATGGCTGGACAAGCCCGCGTCGGATGGCGTACCGAACCAGGTCCGCCACGCTGTGCATCTTGAGCTTGTGCATGATGTTGCTTCGGTGAGAGTCCGCGGTTTTCACACTGACGCCCAGAACGATGGCAATTTCCTTGGTGGTTTTGCCCTCCGCAACCAGTTGAAGCACCTGCAGCTCACGCCGCGTCAGCGATTCGTCTTCTCCAGTGTTTTGTTGGAGATAAGCTTCCACTACGGTTTGGGATATCCCGGGGCTCAGGTAGATCTTGCCGTTCAGGATCTCGTGGATTGCCTCGACCAGTTCTCCCGCCGCTCGGGACTTCAATACGTAACCGCGAATCCCGGACCTCAGCGCTTCCAGAATGTAACGGTTCTCCGTGTGTACGGTCAGCAGGATCAGCTTGGCGGAAGGCACTACCCTTCTGATCTCAGCAGCGGCCTCGATGCCTGTCATCACCGGCATGCTGATGTCCATGATAACCAAGTCAGGTTGCAATTCGTGCGCCCGTGAAACAGCCTGCCGGCCATCCGAAGCTTCGCCGACAACATTAAACCCGTCGCGGTCCAGAATGCTCTTCAACCCCTGCAATATAATCGGGTGGTCATCAGCCACCAGAATGCGCACAGGGTTCTCGACCGCCCTCGGGAATTGCGACGGAAGTTCGGCTTGATGGGTTGCTCCAATCATCATAGCCTCCACTCAAGGGACGATATAGTTTTCCGGCAGCGTGAACGCAAATTCAGCAGGAGAAGCGGAAGTTGTCCCTAGGAAACGCCTAAAGCGTAGCCGTAAAGTTTGGGCGAAACAATCCATAGAAATCCCCAATGGGCTGCGGGTAAATTACGGATCATTAGCCAGAAAGTCATATAGGATGCATCAGGCATCTGCGTCAAAGTGATACGCCTGGTCATGCAAAATTTTGCAACCTTCTCCAGGAGTAAGCAGATCTGCAA
>JBJKQZ010000160.1:0-7886 GCA_046704865.1 Terriglobia bacterium | reverse complement strand
TTCTTTCACAATCACGCGGCGCAGGACCTTCTCGTTTCGAAGGATCTCTTCGTATTCGGCAATCTTTTTCTGCAGCTCGTCGTACTCTTCCTGGACTTTGTCACGCTCCAGGGCTGTCAGGCGCTGCAACTGCATTTCCAGGATGGCCTGCGCCTGCCGCTGCGAAAAGTCAAACTGCTCCATCAAGCCGGTGCGGGCGTCTGCCGGCGTCTTTGATGCGCGGATCAGTTTGATGATCGCGTCCAGATGAGATAGCGCCTTGAGAAAACCTTCCAGAATGTGGGCGCGCTCCTGGGCCTTGCGCAAGTCGTACGTGGTGCGCCGCCGGACCACGTTCACGCGGTGGTCAATGAAATGCTGGATGGCCTCCATCAGCGGCAGCTCACGCGGCTGGCCGTTCACAATGGCCAGCAAGATCATCCCAAAGTTCTCCTGCAGCTGTGTGTCCTTGTAGAGATTGTTCAGGACGATTTCGGGCTGCTCGCCGCGCTTGACCTCCACCACGATGCGCATGCCTTCGCGGTCAGATTCGTCGCGGAAGTCCGAAATGCCTTCGATTTTCTTGTCCTGCACCAGGTTGGCAATGCGCTCAATCACTCGCGCCTTGTTCACCTGGTAAGGAATCTCTGTGATGACGATCTGCTCCTTCTCCTTGGTAGGCCGCTCGATCGCCGCCTTTGCCCGCATGGTGAATTGCCCGCGGCCGGTTTCGTACGCGGACTTGATTCCGCTGCGTCCGTAAATATAGGCGCCGGTCGGGAAATCTGGGCCGGGAACAAGTTTCAGAACTTCGTCCAGCGTCGCCGTCGGCTTTTCAATCAGCAGGATCGTGGCGTTGATAACTTCGGTCAGGTTATGCGGTGGAATCTTTGTCGCCATACCGACCGCGATGCCGTCTGAACCATTGATCAGGAGATTCGGCACCCGCGTGGGCAGGACGAGAGGTTCTTCTGTGGACTCGTCAAAATTCGGAATAAAATCCACTGTATCTTTTTCGATGTCCGCCAGCAGTTCTTCCGCCAGCGGCTCCAGACGGCACTCTGTGTACCGGTAGGCTGCGGCAGGGTCACCGTCAATCGACCCGAAATTACCCTGGCCGTCAATCAACGGGTAGCGCAGGTTGAAGTCCTGCGCCATGCGAACCAGCGCGTCGTACACCGCGGAGTCGCCGTGCGGGTGGTACTTCTTGATCACTTCGCCAACCACGCCGGCGCACTTGGTATAACGCTTGTCGGAGGTCATTCCCTCCTTGTACATGGCATAAAGGATGCGCCGGTGGACAGGCTTCAGCCCGTCGCGCACGTCCGGCAGCGCGCGCCCGATGATCACGCTCATCGCATAGTCGAGATACGATTTCCGCATCTCGTCTTCAATGTTCACAGGCACTTCGTTTGTAGGCCTGATCAGTTCCTGGTCACCCATAATTCAACTTTCCTTTGTTTGCCGGCAGGTATTCGCCGCCGGGTTAGATATCAAGGTTTTTCACGTCGAGGGCGTTCTGCTCAATGAACTCACGGCGAGGAACCACGGCATCGCCCATCAGAACAGTAAATATCTCTTCCGCCTCAGTGCGGTCCTCGATTTTGACCTGAAGCATGGTCCGCTGCTCAGCATCCATAGTGGTTTCCCAGAGTTGGTCGGGATTCATTTCCCCAAGGCCCTTGAATCGCTGGACTGTGAACGCCTTTTTGCCGAGCGCCATGATGTGCTCCAGCAGCTCCTTGCGGTCTTCAATGGTGAGCTGGTTTCCGTTGGTGGAAACAAGGAAGGGCGGCTTGTCGAAAGTATGGACACGCCTATGCAGGTCGAGCAGCCGCTTGTAATCTGCGCTGGAAATCAACTCCCAGTCAATCACACGCTCGCTCAGGTTTTCACTTGAGAGAACCAGCGTGTACAGGTTATGTTCCTCGTCGAGCTTGATTTCTGTCTTGTAGCCTTCCGCCTTCAGGTCTGCCGCAACCTGCTGGAGCTTTTCCTTGCCTTCCAGTTCCACCTTTTTCCCGAGTTCCACGCGCAGCAGGGCGTCAACGGGGCGCGGATCGGCCATTCGTTTCTCAAGCTTGTCAAAGAGTTCAAGGTATTCGCCCAAAGCCATCAGGAAGTTCGTGAGCTCACCACCCTGCAGCTTGACTTTGTTCTTGCCTTCGCCTGCTTCCACCGCGTGGTCTTCCGTGGCGCGCCGCAGCACCTCCCGCCGGAATTCCTTTTCATCGTGAATGTACTTGATGCTCTTTCCTTTCTTGATCAGGTAAAGGGGCGGCTGGGCGATATAGATGTGGCCCCGCTCAACCAACTCCGGCATCTGGCGGTAAAAGAAAGTCAGTAGTAGCGTCCGGATATGCGACCCGTCGATGTCTGCGTCTGTCATGATAATCACCTTGGAATAGCGCAGCTTGGTGATGTCGAAGTCATCCTTGCCAATCCCGGTACCGAGCGCCGTAATCAGCGCACGAATTTCCTCATGCCCCAGCATCTTGTCAAAACGAGCCTTCTCGACATTCAGGATTTTACCCCGCAGCGGCAGGATGGCCTGGTAGCGGCGGTCGCGTCCCATCTTGGCAGAGCCGCCGGCCGAATCGCCCTCCACTACGAAAATCTCGCAACGCTCAGGATCTTTCTCCTGGCAGTCGGCCAGCTTGCCGGGCAGACCGCCGGAATCAAGCGCGCCTTTGCGTCGCGTCAGTTCGCGCGCTTTCCTTGCGGCCTCGCGGGCGCGTGCGGCCTCAATCGCCTTCCCACAAATCTTGCGGCCAACAGTAGGATTCTTTTCAAAGGTCTCCATCAGCTTTTCATAGACAAAGCTTCCCACTGCGCTCTGGATGTCGCTGTTCAATTTGCCCTTTGTCTGCCCTTCAAACTGCGGCTGGGGCAGTTTAACGCTGATGACGGCCACCAATCCCTCGCGGACATCCTCGCCTGACAGGTTATCTTTAACATCCTTGAAAAGGTTCTGGTTCTGACCAAACTGATTGATGGCGCGGGTCAGGCCAGACCGGAATCCTGAAAGATGTGTCCCGCCGTCTACGGTATTGATGTTGTTGGCAAAAGTGAAAACATTCTCCGCATAGCCGTCGTTGTACTGAATAGCGAACTCCACGTGCATGTCGTCCTTCTCAGCCTCAGCAAAGACCGGCACGGGATGCAGCGTTTCCTTATTTCTGTTCAGGTGCTTGACGAATTCTGCGATTCCGCCACTGTAACGGAATTCAGTTTCCTTGTTGCTCCGTTCGTCTTTTAGAACGATGGTCAGCCCTTTGTTCAGGAACGAAAGTTCGCGAAGCCGCTGGGAGAGAGTGTCGTGGTTGAACTCAATAGTAGTGAAGATCGTAGCATCCGGCAGGAATGTGATTTTTGTTCCTCGCTTGGTTGTCTTGCCCGCCTGCTTCAGACCACTAGTGGGTTTGCCAAAGGCGTATGACTGCTCCCAGGTAAATCCATCTCGCCAGATTTCCAGTTCCAGCCATTCGGCCAGGGCGTTGACTACAGAAACTCCTACACCATGCAGACCACCCGAAACTTTATAGCTCTTGCTGTCGAATTTTCCGCCGGCGTGCAACACGGTCATCACAACTTCAGCTGCCGGGCGGCCTTCTTCCTTGTGCATGTCCACAGGAATTCCGCGTCCGTTATCAATCACTGTCACGGAATTATCACTGTGGACCGTCACGTCAACGCGGTCGCACTCGCCCGCCAGGGCTTCGTCCACAGCATTGTCCACTACTTCCCACACCAGGTGGTGCAAGCCGGTCGGCCCCGTTGAGCCGATATACATCGCCGGCCTCTTGCGCACCGCATCAAGGTCACGGAGCACCTTAATGCTGTCTGCGTCATAAGCGTGGTTTACTTCTTCAAGCACCTGTTTAGACTTACTCACTCGATATTCCTCCATACCCCGGAACTTGACCCGTGATGATTCCGCAAAAATGTGGCTTCTGCAGGCAAGGCTGGCAATTGAACTTGAGGAAAGCAGAAACTCGCAGTCTGGGCGGTTCTAAACTCGCATCGGCATCACGACGTACCGGTATCGAAACGCCTTGTCTTTTTCAGAGCGCATTTGCCCCGCGCTCTGTTCGTCTTTCAGTTCCAGTCGGACCTTGCCCCCGTCACCGACCACATTCAGAAAATCCAGTAGGTACTCATAATTGAAACCAACCTGCATTCCATCTCCGCTGTACTGGATCTCCAGAACTTCATGAGCTTCGCCAAACTCACCGCTCGAGGACGAGATTTCCATCTGCCCTTCACTCAGCTTCAGCCGAACAGCCCTCGATCGCTGATCAGCCAGCAGAGCCACGCGCCGTATGGCTGTAGCCAGCAGGTCTTTGTCTATTTCAATCACCAGTTTGTTTTCGCGAGGCAGCACAGCCTCATAGTTCGGAAATTGCCCGGTCAACATCCGTGAAATCAAGATTCGATGCCCCATCGAAAAATAAAGATGACTCTCATCTTTTGAAAGCCCGACCTTGGAATCCGATTCTGCTTCAGCCAGGAGCCTTTGCAGTTCCGCCATGGCCTTCTTGGGAATCAGGATCCGCAATTCATTCTTCAAACCAGCCACTTCCAGGTCGCGCTCGATCAGCGCCAGCCTATGACCATCTGTCGCCACCATGGACACGTTGTCAGGCTTCAGAATCAGTAGTGCTCCGTTCAGTGTGTAACGCGACTCCTCGCTTGAAATTGAAAATATCGTCCTCTTAATCATGGTAGAAAGCACGTCGGCAGGCAGAGAAACCAGCGCGTCCGGCAACGCAGGCAAGGTCGGATAATTATCCTTCGCCATTCCGACCAGTTTAAACGAGGCGCGCTCACACGTTACCTGCACCCAGTGGTTATCCAGAAGCTTGAGTTTGATGTCCTTCTCAGGCAGCGATCGGACAATGTCAAACAACCGCTTGGCCGGAATTGTTCCGGACCCTTCCTTCTTGATCTTGGCAGAACATCCACAGCAAATGCCAAGCTCCAGATCCGTGGCGCTGATTCGAAGGGAAGAATCTCCCGCCTCCAGAAGAAGGTTCGAGAGAATCGGGATCGTGGTTTTTCTTTCAACAACACCCTGCGTGAGATTCAATTCTTTGAGGAGGAGGCTTTTTTCTACTGAGAGTTCCATTATTTCAATGTCCTTCTATATAGAGTCTTAGTAGTAAGGGTTGTGGACATGTGGAAAACGTCGAAAACCCTCTACTAGTGCCTACAGGCGCTTCTGGATAATTGTGAATACCTTCCCTCTTTCTGTGCGCTGCTGTGCATGTTTTCGCCGTCTTCCTGCTTTCACAATCTTTTTTATGACCGTGGTTGTTGAAAAATCCATAAACCTAACTCAATGTGTCTTTAAGCCTGTTGAGAAGCCTGTTTAAATCTTTATCGGTTTTCCTCAGGCGCTCAATCTTCTGTACTGAATGCAGAACCGTTGTATGGTGTTTTCCGCCGAACTCCCTGCCGATTTGTGGTAAGGAGGCAGGCGTTAATTCCTTGGAAAGATACATGGCAACCTGCCGAGGAAAAGCGACCGCGTGGCTGTTGTCCCTGGCTTTCAACTGCGTCAGCGAAATTCCGTATTCCTGGCATACCAGACGCTGGATATGGTCAATGGAAACGCGCCGCTGCTCGAGATCGAGAATATTCTTCAAAACCTGTTGCGCCATGGGCAGTGAAATTTCAGCGCCCGTCAACGACGAATAGGCAATCAGGCGCGTCAAAGCTCCTTCCAGGTCCCTGACGCTGGTCTTGATGCGTGTCGCAATAAATTCACTTACAGGCTCCGGCAGTTTCACGCCCTGGTCTTCACTCTTCTTGGCCAGAATCGCACGCTTCGTCTCGATGTCAGGCGGTTGCAGGTCCGCCGTCAGGCCCCAGGCAAAGCGCGAGCGCAGGCGTTCTTCAAGTCCCGGAATGTCTTTCGGCGGCTGATCGCTTGAAATCACAACCTGCTTCTGGGCTTCGTAAAGGGTGTTGAAAGTGTGGAAGAATTCTTCCTGCGTCCGTTCCTTGCCGGCGATGAACTGGATGTCGTCCATCAGCAGAACATCCACGTTGCGGTATTTATCGCGAAAGGAGACCATCTTGTCGTAACGCAAAGAATTGATGACGTCGTTCGTGAAAGCTTCTGAAGAAACGTAAGCCAGGCGCAAATCCCGCTGCCGCTGTTTCATCATGTGACCCACCGCCTGCATCAGATGTGTTTTGCCCAGTCCCACGCCACCGTACAGGAAAAGAGGGTTATAGGCCTTGGCGGGAGTTTCAGCCACGGCCCTTGCCGCAGCGTGCGCAAACTGGTTGCACGAACCTACCACAAACGTGTCAAACGTGTAGCGGGCGTTCAACTGGTGATCCACAGATTCAAAATCGAGTTTGCCCTGATGCGGCTTTGCCTCACCATTTCCCGATGTTTTCTTCTCCGGCAGCATCTCCAGTTCATAACGGATTCCCGTGAATCCTAACCGGAGTTTGTCCAGAGCTTCCTGAATTCCGGCATTGTAATGGTCCTGAATCCACTCCAGAAATTCCTGGTTAGGAACACGAACCACCAGAGTTTCAGCTTCCGCTCGGCTGTAGCGTGTGGGCTTAAGCCAGGTCTGATAGCTTTGGGGATTAACTTTCGTTTTGAGGTAATTCAGAACTTCTTGCCAGGCATTCATAGCAGTGTCAATTGGAAAGAAAACCCCTTGTGCGAACCCGATTGCCAGAGCGCAAACGGACTCCTCACTCCATTACCTTGCGGCCTCCGAGGTTCCACGTTCTGCGGTCAAACTCCCCGGAATTTTCACTTTGCTCTGTAAGCTTTAGTTTTTCGCGAAGCGGGCTTCCCAGCAATGCCGAATTCGGCCACTTTCAACCCGTTAGTTTAGCACAGATTAACGGCTATTTCCACAGAGTCTTTGTCTATTGGAATGTGTAGGTTACGAGAAATTTTTGCGGTTCCAAATCGGTATTTCGCCGTTGCGGCAGAAAACGGCCGCCAGAAACCTTCCCATCCTCCAGCACGAGGCTCGTTGTCTAGCCTCTATTTTTCCCCGACAACCCCTGCAAGACTCTTATTATCAGGAGGTTACTCTCTGGGCAACTGTCTTTCATTGCACCTCAGTGAACAATTCCGACTTGATTCGCGCACCTTGCTAGTGGTATATAATCGAAGATACTGTAAGCCCGACAAAAGAACACTTAGGCCTGGTGGCGCGAGGGCGCCTCTTAACGCTGGGGCTTTGCCGTTTGACGAGCAGTGAACCACCCTGGGTAAAGGGTACGAACGACCCGCCAGCCTGCGAAGGTATCGAATCCAGTGACAGCTACGATCAAGCATTATGGCATGCCAATGACTCCTTATGACCTGCTTGCGCGTCTGCCTGCCTTTATTGAGCAGTTGAAGACAACTCCGGCGGCTGACGCGGAGGGCGGCATCTTTGAGGTCAAGGGATGGGGCGTAAGCGATCGGGGTCTTTCCAGGGAAACTACGGACGCTGCCGTCTGCCTGGCCAATACCGACGGGGGAATCATCCTGGTTGGCCTCGAGGAGGATTGCCTGCTTGATCAGGCTTTGCCATGTCCGCATGAAAGGGTTACTCCGGACTGGTTGCAGGAATCGGTGCGCAAAAACAGCCATCCACCAGTGGATTGCACGGTCTGCACACTTGGAGAAGTGGCGCCATCGGCACCAGACGTTGCGAGAAAGTGTATTGTTCTGCTTGTTCCCCAGAAAACGATTTTAGGTGTGCACAGAACCCAAAATGGCGTGTGCCTTGTGCGCCGCGGCGGGCATTGCGAAGTTGACCATCTGACCTCCCAGGATGACTTCACGGGAATTGTGATCGAAGATGCCGGCCTTGAAAGTCTTTCTAAAGAGTCCTTGCAATGGGCTTTTACGAACCATGTAGTCCGCCCTCGGCAGCCCC
>JBJKQZ010000159.1:0-2524 GCA_046704865.1 Terriglobia bacterium | reverse complement strand
GTCTGGTAAAGCATCCGCGGTTGCTGATGCTCTAAATAGGCAATTTGTTTTTCCAAGCTCTCGTCGGGTTGCAGGCCTAACTCGGAAAGTCGGCGGCGCGCCGCGGCAATCACCTCGGCGACCCGGTCCCGCTGTAAGAGGGCTTTGCATTGACCTTCCATCCGTTGCGCCTCTGCGGGCTGCCCGGCATAAAGCCCCTGACATAATTCGTGCAGCCGCTCCAGCACGTGATAGAGATCCACAATCAGAATGGCGGAAGGAAAATTGACGCGTGCCAGTTCCCAAATCCAGGCCGCGCCGTCTCCCAGGAAAACCACTTTGAGCGCCCGGCCCAGGCCGCGCCGCCGCGCCTCCTCCCGAAGCCGCAGGCCAAATTGGGCCGCCGCTTCAAAGCCGCCCACGTAGGTGGTCGAGTCCAGATCGCGCACCGGCAACCCGGTTTCCGGGTCGGTCCGCGTTTGCGTGAAGACACAACCCAGCTTGACCTCGCGTGTTTTGGCCGAGCCGTCGGGCTGCTTGCCTTTGCGTCCAGCCAGTTCTTCAGCCGCCATCGGCACGCCGGTGGCATCCACTTCCACATACAGGATGGGAATGGTTTGGGGATTGGTGCTCTGACCTTGCTCCATTTGCGCGCCCAATTGCGGGGCCATGGCATTGACCAGGCGGTGAATCTGTCGTCCTTCAATGGAGATACCGGCCAAAGCCGCCATATCCGCGCTGGCCGCCTCGTATCCTTCCCGCGCCGCCGCCCGCGAGGCCAGGCGCACCAGCGCCGGTGAAAAGCTCTCCACCAGTCCCAGGGCTTCATCCAGCGGGAAACGGCCCGCGCCGGTGGAGGGATTGTAGAAGTAATTGCGCCGCAGGATCACCGGACCAAAGAGCGAACGCATGTCCAGTTGCCGGTCGCAATGACATTTCTCTCCGGGACGGCTGGCATTGTCGGCAATGGGCAGATCGGCCTGGGCCAAGAGTGCTTCCAGCAGGCGCCGTCCGTCTTTGAAAAGGGCTTCCCGCAATCCCAGTTCGATGGCTTCGAGATTGCCCAGGCCCTGGCTGGCCATCTGTTGGCGGGCCAGTCTCAGGAAGGCTTCGGTTTCCTGGAATCGCTCGTGTTGGACTTCCTGGGGCTGGAGTTTTTTTTACTGTGGATGTCGGGTGTCTGCAGTTGGGTGATCCGGTCGCTCAACGTGACGTAGTCCTCGGCCAGCGATTGGAAGCGCTGGTAATTCTGGACCTGCTGCTCGATCTGCCGGGCCTGATCGGCCGGGACTCGCTGGGAGAACTTTTTACCGCGGAAGAAGCCCTGGAGCACATAGTAGGGACCGCGTCTGGCTTTGGGCCGTCCTTTGGGGGCGGCGAAGAACTGTTTGCTGAGGGAACCGCGACGCAGGCAATCGATGGTCTGCATTTCCTGCAAGACGGCGGCGCGTTTCTGGACGAGGGACTCCATCAGAGAGTTCATGCCGTCTATTGTATCTATACAGATACACTTAACAAGCAAAAAAACAACACCACAGCGGCCTTTTTCAGAATGGGTTACTCAGGGGTCACACACCCGCTAACGCTCTAATGCTTCATTTAAGGATTCATCATTTAACAAATCTTTGAGACACAGGCTCCTGTTTCTTGTAGTTGGCTGGGTCTTTGCATCATTGTTCATGTACAAAAAGGCAAATTGACATTCACCTGCTTCGCTTGCGAAACACATTTGATTCTTTCTGTCCAATTCCCCATTCTGCGTTCACGTGAATCTCTCCGACCATCGCAAGGCAATAGACCGGCTCGACGCGCAGCTTGTAAAACTGCTGAACGAACGCACGAAACACGTATTAGCGATTGGCGGAATCAAGTTGAAAGCCGGCGAGGAGATCTATGCCCCGCATCGCGAACGCGCGGTGCTTCGGCGGGTTTGCAGGATGAATGCAGGACCGATGACCTCCGAATCCTTACGAGCGATATATCGGGAAATCATGTCTTCGGCGCTATCTTTGGAAAAGTCGCTGAAGATCGCTTATCTGGGACCGGAAGCGACATTTACTCATCAGGCGGCGATTCGGAGGTTCGGCTCCAGCCTTCTATATGCGCCGCAGAAAACCATTTCGGACGTATTCGCCGAGGTGAGCAAGAACCGTGCGGATTACGGAGTCGTACCTGTTGAGAATTCGACCGAAGGCGTCGTGACGCACACCTTGGACATGTTTGTGGACAGCAATCTGAAGATTGTCGCCCAAATCATCCTGCCCGTGCAGCAGTGTCTGCTGAGCAACGAGCCGATACATCGAATCCGCAAGCTTTACGCTCATCCACAGTCGCTGGCTCAGTGCCGTGGCTGGATTCAAAACAATCTGCCACAGGCCGAAATCATCGAAACCTCCTCCAATGCCCGTTCGGCGGAATTTGCGGCGAAGGAGAAAAACACCGCTGCATTGGCCGGTGTTCTGGCCGCCGAGAAATACGGCCTGGACATTCTCGAGTATGACATCCAGGACAATGCGGCCAATGCCACCCGCTTCCTTGTGCTCGG
>JBJKQZ010000158.1:0-7391 GCA_046704865.1 Terriglobia bacterium | reverse complement strand
TCTTCAGGTTGTACCAGTTGCTCATCGAGTAAAGATGGTCCGGGTCCGGCGGCCAGAAATTCGGCCAGCCGGAAAGGATGGCTTTGGCGGTTTCAATGCGGCCGCCATCCCAGCGCGCAAACCGGATCATTCCATTCCTCGCCCACGCCGGAATAGAATCACGCGCGGGCCCGGCGGGCCATACGATCGGCCCCGCTGTAGCTGCGCCCGGCGACCGCTCCACGGTGGACTGACAAAACATTGGGACGGGTAAGATGCAAAGAATAAAGGCAAGAGTGCCTACCCTTTTAGAAACACTCAGGTTCATTCGCATACTCCAGCTTGTAAAGTTTTCTGCCGCCGCTTCGCATCCTTGAATTTCGTCGCAGAAGAAAATGACGAGATACACGGACACAAAAACGTGGCCCCAATTCTCTCGCAACTTGGAACGATTTAAAACTATTCCCAGGAAAATTATTGATTGTGCGCTGCGGCCAGACCGGCCACGTAACTTACCGAAAAGCACATGGCGGAGAGGGTGGGATTCGAACCCACGTCACGATTTCTCGTGAACACGCTTTCCAAGCGTGCTCCTTCAGCCACTCGGACACCTCTCCGTGTCACGACAGGTAAAGCAAACTTGCTTGGGGGTTCCCAACAGGCGATTCCGGCAAGTTTGTGGCTCCAATGATTTTAGGGCTTTCAGGCCGATAACCGCAAGTAAAGAACTGCACGAACTGTTGCGAACGGCTTTCAACGCCGAATAATCTAAACAAAATGCTGCGCTTTCCTTGTTTTTGCTGCAAGATAATGGATCGCATCGCCAGCACCATCTGAATCCACACTGCATGCGGGCCAGACACCAGACATGGACAAGTCATATTTCAAATCCGTGCTGAAGAACTTCAGCCATAAGTCCAGGACGAAGAAGTTCCAGTTATTCGACTCTCTGTTCCACCCAAGCCCGATGGAGCGTGTGCTGGATATTGGCGCAAGCGGCGAGGTCTTTCTGCGCTACACGTTTGAGGACGTTTATCCCTACCCTGAGCGCATCGTTGCGGGCGGCTATGATCCGGTTGAAGTGAACAGCGCCCGTCAGGCATACCCCGAACCCACCTACACCGTTCTGGATGGTTGTTCACTGCCCTTTCCTGACAAATCGTTCGATGTCGTGTTTTCAAACGCTGTCATCGAGCACATCCTGGGGCCAGGCCGGCAGCAGCAATTTGCGCGTGAAGTAATGCGAGTGGGCAAGAGCTGGTTCGTGACCACACCGAACTACTGGTATCCGTTTGAAAGCCATTATCATCTGCCGTTCATCCAGTTCCTGCCGGAAAATCTGCAACGCCGATACAACAGCCTGCTTGGGACGCACATCCCCAAAGGGAAAACGCAGGAACTGGGTTTGCTTTCAGCAAGCGGATTGCGAAAGCTTTTTCCGGGCAGCCAAATCAAAAAGGTTCGAGTGACATTTTGGCCGGAAACTCTGGTGGCGTATTATCTTGACCCAGCTCGAACCCGCGCCTGATGCAGGCGCCTAACTCCCGGCGCTGAATTCCGGCCTCAAAACAGCACTATGCTTGACCGCATCTGCCCAACACATTACACTCTTTTTAAGTGCGCCTGTAGCTCAGATGGATAGAGCGGTTGCCTCCGGAGCAACAGGTCGGGGGTTCGAATCCCTCCAGGCGTACCATAACTTTATTCCACAACGCCCGAAGTGGCGAATTTATGCCGCGTCATCCAGTTGTTAATCTTCCCTGACATTAACCCTTTGTCCTGCCATGAACCATCGGGCCGAGTAGTGGTAAAATGCGCTGCTTAACTTTGTCATCGTAGTGCGTGGAACGTGTGTTTAAATTGCTTCTCGCGCGCTTCACAATTGAACATAAGAACCACTCCGCTTTGCCATAATTCAGCACTGGAGATGCCAATACGTGAGTCTTATTCAGAAACCTCTCGCACAGAGAATTGCGGTCTTCACTTTCGCGGCCGCTTTCCTGACTCTTGTGCCTGCCTATGGGGCAAAGCCTTTTATCACCCAGGCTGCGGTTTACCAGGCGAAAAGCGGCGGGTACTTTTCACACCGCATCCCGGCGCTGCTCGTCACCGGCAAAGGCACTCTTCTGGCTTTCTGCGAAGCACGTTCCGGGTCCGCCAGTGATGCAGCGCCAACAGATGTGATCCTTCGGCGAAGTTTCAATGATGGTAGAACATGGACCCCAGCCCAGGTGGTAGCGCACTTTCCGGGTTTCACAGTGGGAAATCCAACGCCGGTTGCAGACAATAAAACCGGAGTGATCTGGCTGCTGATGACCGCCAATCCAGCCGGAGTAACGGAAAGGGAAATTGACGAGGCTTCGCCAAAAGGCACTCGCACGGTTTGGATCACCCACAGCAGCGACAACGGCGTGCATTGGGCCGCGGCCAGAGAAATTACCTCCTCCATAAAGAAATCCAATTGGACCTGGTACGCCACGGGGCCCGGCAACGGCATTCAGCTTGCCGATGGAAAGCTTGTTATTCCTTGCGATCTCAAAGTTGCCGGTACCCACGCATACTACTCTCATATCATTTACAGCAACGACGATGGCAAAACGTGGAAGCTTGGCGGCAGCGCCGGACCCGAGACCAACGAATCGGACGTCGTGCAGTTGGCCGATGGTTCCCTGCTCCTGAACATGCGCAGCTACGCGGGCAAACATCAGCGCGCCATCGCCATCAGCCATGACGAAGGTCTCACTTGGTCACCTGTCCGCCTGGACCCAGCCCTCATTGAGCCGGTATGCCAGGCGAGCATGGTTCGCTATAAGCTCGCGCGGCAGGATGGCAAGGACCGGCTGCTATTCTCAAACCCTGCTGACAAAGAGCACAGAGACCGCATGACAGTCCGGCTGAGCTATGACGAGGGCAAGACGTGGCCGGTGGCGCGAAAGATATACGCCGGCCCATCAGCTTATTCCTCGCTGGCCGTGCTGCCCGACGGAACCATCGGTCTGCTTTATGAACGCGGCGCAGCGAACGCTTACCAGGAAATCGAGTTTGCGCACTTCAACCTGCCGTGGTTGACGCATGGTACTGACCATTTCAAACCCAAGTAGCGTTGGAAACTTCTGTTGAGGTACTCTGAACATTTCATCTCCCAAGGGTTTAATTAAGATCGAGTACGTTCTTAGAATCGTTTTGCAAGAAGAGATCAAACACGAAGAGCGCCAGCGCTGCGCCAGAAGCATAGCGTGCGGAAGAGTCATTTATCTTCGAGGATTCAGCCATCATGTCATCCAATCAAGAATGGAAGCATCGCTTCCGCGGAGTTTTTCCAGCCATTGTTACTCCGTTTGACGCGAACGGAGAATTTGCCGCTGCCACTTTTGAACGCCTTCTCGCCCGATTTTATGAGTCGGGCGTTCAGGGCGTTTACGTCTGCGGACAGACGGGCGAAGGCATACTGCAAACAGTCAGCATGCGGCAGCAGGTGGCGGAGACGGCCGTCCGCTGCTCACCCAAAGACAGAACCGTAATCCTGCACGTTGGCGCCACCCGCCTGGCAGACGCCATCACCCTGGCCCGCCACGCTGAACGCATTGGCGTGAGCGCAGTCAGCAGCCTCCCTCCCGCCGGGAATTACAGCTTTGAAGAACTGCGCGGCTATTACCAGCAATTGGCGGAAGCATCCAGCCTTCCGCTGCTGGTGTATTACTACCCCGAGGCAAGCCGGATTTCTGTAACGCTCGAGCAACTCCTCGATCTCTGCTCAATTCCCAACGTAGTGGGTTTGAAATTCACTGACTTCGATCTCTTCAAACTGCACCAGATCAATCAGTCCGGCAAAGTGATTTTAAACGGCCGCGACGAAGTGTTCGCCGCCGGGATGCTGATGGGAGCCGACGGCGGCATCGGCACCTTCTACAATCTTGTTCCCGAACTCTTTCTTCAAATCTACAAGAATTCCATGGATGGCAAATGGGATGATGCCCGCCGCGCTCAGGACCAGTGCAATGAACTCATCCGCATCACTCTGCAATTCCCCATGCTCTCCGCGGTGAAGACAATGCTTAAGTGGCAAGGGTTTGATTGCGGACGCTGCCTGCCGCCCCGCCAGAACCTGACGCAGGAGCAGGAACTCCAACTGCGCACCCTGATTGAGAAGAGCAGCCTCAGCCCTTCGCTTGCCGGTGCGCGATGAGCGCGGAGCACGCGACCGGAAAATCCATTTATCCCTGGGTTCTGGTTGCGCTGCTGTGGTTCATTTTTCTGCTGAACTACCTGGACCGCGAAGTCATCTTCACAGTCTTTCCCCTGCTGCAAAAGAACCTCAAGCTCAGCGACGTGGAACTCGGACTGCTGAGCACCTCCTTCCTGTGGGTGTACGCCATCTCGAGCCCCCTGATCGGATTCCTGGCAGACCGCTTTGGCCGCAAGAGGGTGATTGTTGCAAGCCTTGCAATCTGGTCGCTGATGACATGGGCCACTGGTAAAGCCAGAAACTTCCACGAACTGCTCATCGTGCGCGGCCTGATGGGAGTGAGCGAGGCCGCCTATCTGCCCGCCGGCCTTGCCATGATTGCAGACCATCACAGTGAACGCACTCGCTCGCTTGCCACCGGGATTCATTACAGCGGCGCGTACGTGGGCATCGTGTTGGGAGGCGTGGCGGGAGGCTGGATCGGAGAACACTACGGCTGGCGTCCGGCTTTTACCTTTCTGGGGATCGTGGGCGTGGCCTATGCGCTGGTTGCAATTCTGGGGCTGCGGGAAAGGCCGGCACAATCCCTGCCCTGCGTCGGCAACGCCAAAGCCGAAAAGCCTCAATTCACTGCTTCGCTTCGCAAGCTCTTTGCTCTGCGCGGGTTTGCAACCTTGACGATCGTGTTTGGCATGATGTCGATTGCCAACTGGCTGGTTTATACCTGGCTGCCCATTTACCTTTACGAACGCTTCCACATGAGCCTCCTGGCCGCCGGATTTTCCGCCACCGCATACATCCAAGCGGGCAGCGTGGGAGGAATCCTGCTGGGCGGGATGCTGGCCGACCGCTGGGCAGCGCGATCATCGCGCGGCCGGCTGATGACGCAGGCGGCAGGCCTCGCGCTTGCGGCCCCATTCCTGTGCATTATTGGAATCACGGGCTCGGGCTGGGTGCTGCTGGTGGCGCTAACCATATTCGGCATCGGGCGAGGTTCGTACGATTGCAGTTGCATGCCGGTGCTCAGCCAGATCGCAAGCCCAGAACTTCGCGCAACAGGGTACGGCGTCTTTAATTTTGTAGGCACCTTCGCCGGCGGAGTCTCCGCTGCACTTGCGGGCGGACTGAAGCACACCATCGGGCTCGGCGGAGCCATGGTCGCCGCCAGCATCGTGGTCCTGATCGCTGCCATTCTACTTTTCCGCTTACAGATCGCACAAGCGCAGGCGGCTTGACATCTGCCAGGCGCAGATCGATGTAAGAACACTATCGCCCATGAAGTCGGCAGCACTACAATACAAGGTTTAAGACGCGGCCAATTAGCGGCCCAACTCCTGGAGTAACCATGACCATTACGCAAAGCAAAAGCGGAATAGCACCCGTTGAGGAAATTCGTGCGCAGTTTCCGGCGCTTGAGCGGCGCGAAGGCGGTTACCCGGTCGCGTACTTTGACGGCCCGGGAGGAACGCAGGTTCCCCGCTCCGTGGTTGAGGCCATCAGTGATTATCTTTACCATCACAACTCCAACACTCATTGGGGCTATGCCACCAGCAACGAGACGGACGCCACCATCCGCAACGGGCGCGCGGCTTTGGCGGACCTGCTGAACGCCAGCCCATCGGAAATTGTCTTTGGCCCCAACATGAGCACGCTGACGTTCCACGTTTCTCGGGCGCTCGGCAAGGGCTTTGGCCCCGGCGACGAGATCGTAGTAACGGAACTCGACCACCATGCAAACATCGACCCCTGGAGGGCGCTCGAAAAGGAGCGTGGTGTCACGGTCCGCTCCGTGAAGATGGTGCCTGAAACCGGCCAACTCGACTGGCAGGACCTGGAAGCCAAAGTCTGCGGGCAAACAAAGGTGCTGGCCATCGGTGTCGCCTCAAACGCGCTGGGCACCATCAACAATGTGCGCCGCGCTGCTGAAATCGCCCACGCCGCGGGGGCGTTGCTTTTTGCAGACGCCGTGCATTCCACTCCGCACATTCCCACGGACGTCAAGGAGTGGGACTGCGATTTGCTTGCCTGCTCGGCCTACAAATTCTATGGCCCGCACATGGGCGTCTTGTACGGGCGGAATGATCTGCTGCAAGCGATCGACTTTCCCAAGCTCATGCCAGCGCCGGATACGGCCCCTGAAAGGGCTGAAACCGGCACACAAAACCACGAAGGCATTGCGGGAGCAACGGCAGCCGTTGATTTCCTTGCCTCGCTGGCAACTGGAGGGTCCAGGCGCGAAAAACTCCAGGCCGCGCTGGCCGGGCTCGACGCGCGAGGCCACGAACTTGTAACGCGAATGTGGAACGGACTCGCGAACATCTCCGGAGTCAGGTTGTTCGGCCCCACTCCGGCGGAACGGCGGACGCCGACCGTGTCGTTCGTCGTCGAGGGTGTTGCATCCGCCGAGGTGTCGGCACACTTGGCAAAGCTCGGAGTCTTTGTTTCGCATGGCAATTTTTATGCAGCAACGGTGGTGGAGCGGCTTGGGTTCAAGAACCAGGGAGTCGTCCGCGCGGGCTGCGCCTGCTACACCACAGGCGAAGAGGTCAATCGCCTGGTTGAAGGAGTGCGGGAAATTGTGCGGCAAGGCGGCCGGTGAAAGGCCAATAAACGGCAGATTGCCTGGGCCTGAATGGGCACCGATGGGGCCTGCCGATCTACGCAGGATTGTGTTCGGTTTGTTTTTCCGACTTTATTTATTTTCAACAACATGGCCCGCTTCGTTTTCAGGTTCGTTTTTTCCACAGGTACGTGTTTTCAACAACATCCCAGCTTCGTTTTCCGGTTCGTTTTTGGCTATCCATGTAGTCTTTTGTTGATATTAAACAACATCCTCGGTTCGTTTTTAAAAATAAGTATTTTTTGTCCCATTTGTTCCCCAAATTGCAGTGAAAAGCCCCTCCCTTTCCAACTAAGAAAGCCGATCGCAAGCGGTCCCAATTTTGCCGCCTCCCAGGCATGAATCGCAGGACCAGAGAACAACGCCCGCCACGGTAAAGAGGCAATCATACTAGCCCATGAAAGTCAAGTAAAATCGGCTGCCGAATTGGCCGCAGGCGGGACCGGCACTTGTCATTCTGAGCCCAGCGAAGAATCCCGGCAGTAGGCGCAAAAGGAAGACTACTGCGGTCCTTCGCCCTGCTCAGGATGACAGGATCGGCGCGGTAAACGCACAGCTGCGCACAAAGGGAATGCCGGGCTGAAGCCCGGCGCTACAAAGGCGCAA
>JBJKQZ010000157.1:0-3348 GCA_046704865.1 Terriglobia bacterium | reverse complement strand
CCCTACCACGACGCCAACCGGATCATGATGATCTGGTCGAAGATCCAAGGACACCGTAATGGCGTGGCGGCTGGAGACTTTCTGGATTGGAAAGCGCAGAACAGGACGTTTGAGGGGATGGCGGCGTGGACGGGCGGAAGCATGAACCTGGCGACGGCGAGCCGGCCGGAAATGGTCCAGGGGGAATTCGTAACGCCGGGATTTCTCGAGGTGCTCGGGCAGCCGATCCTGATGGGGAGAGGCTTTGAGCCGGAAGAAGGCCTTGTTGGGAAGGATCACGAGGTGGTCCTGACCTATTCGCTGTGGAAGGAGCGGTTCAGCGGGGATAAGGGGATTCTCGGGAAGCCGGTCAAGTTGAATGGGGAGCCGTACACAGTGGTGGGGGTGCTAGCGCCAGGCGCAACGGACAGAGTGCAGTCGCGGTTTTACGTGCCGATCGCATTCAAGCCGGAGCAGATCAACCACGATTTTCACTGGCTGCTGGTGATGGGCAGGCTGAAGCCGGGAGTGACAGTCGCGCAGGCGAACGCAGATATGGATGCGGTCACGAAACACATCGCAGAGGTCTATCCGAAATCGGACCAGGGATGGGGAGCGAGCGTCGAGCCACTGCACAACGATTTTCTGAACCGGGATGTGATTCGCGCGCTGTGGCTGTTGCTGGGAGCGGTGGGATTCGTGCTGCTGATCGCGTGCGCGAACGTGGCGAATCTGCTGCTGGCGCGCGGCGCAGCGCGGCAGAGAGAAGTGGCTGTGAGGGCTTCGGTGGGAGCGGGGCGCTGGCAACTCTTCCGGCAATTCCTCACGGAGAGCGTGGCGCTAGCGTTGTTGGGAGGAGCGGCGGGCGTGGGCCTAGCATGGGGCTTGCTCAAATTGATCGTGGCGATGATGCCGCCGTTCACGCTGCCTTCCGAAGCGGACGTGCGTTTGAACCTTCCCGTATTGCTCTTCACGCTGGGAGCTTCGGTTCTTGCCGGATTGCTGTTCGGATGCGTACCGGCCTGGCAAGCGATGAGGTTGAACTTGAATGACGTGCTGAAAGAAGGCGGAAGAGGCGCAGTGGGAGCGGGCCGGCACGGACTGCGCAGGACCCTTGTTGTTGCGGAATTTGCGCTGGCACTGAGTTTGCTTGCGGGCGGAGGGTTGGCGATTCACAGCTTATGGAACGTGGCGCACGTAGACTTGGGATTTCGATCGGATCACCTGCTGACGTTCGAGCTTCCGGTGCCTGACGGGAGGCTGAAGGACGCGCCGGCAATTCTTGCGTTCTATCGAGAGATTCTGGAAAAGATTCAGGCCATTCCGGGTGTGTCGAGCGTATCGGCGTCGGAGGGGATGCCGCTGGAAGGGGTGAACTTCGGGATGCCGTTCCAGATTGTGGGCAAGGAAGTGAGCGACATGTCGAAGAGGCCGGGCGCGGGATTCAACATGGTGACGCCGGATTTTTTCAAGGTGTTCGGGATACGGATGGAGCAAGGGCGGGCGATCAACGAGCAGGATTTGGCAGGCGGCATGAATGTGGCGGTGGTGAACGAGGCGTTCGCGAAGAAATTCTTTACCGGTGTGGACCCGCTGAGGCAGAGGATTTTGGTGGAAGAACTGGTCCCGGGCGTGACCAAGCTGGGGCCGCCGATTTCGTGGCAGATCGTGGGCGTCTACCACAACGTGAAGAATGGAGGGCCACGAGGGGACGGATTCCCTGAGATTGACGTGCCGTTCTGGCAGAGTCCGTGGCCACAGGCGCAGATGGCGGTGCGCGCGAGCGTTGAGCCGGGGGTCCTGAGCAAGAGCATCGCGGATGCGGTGCAAACGGTTGATCCGAACCTGCCGCTGGGTGACGTGAAGACGATGGACCAGATCATGGATGAAAGGATGTCCGGGGACCGTTTCACTGCATTTTTGTTTGGCGGGTTCGCGGGATTTGCGCTGGTGCTGGCAGCGCTGGGAATCTACGGGGTGATGTCGTTTGCGGTGGCGCAGCGAACGCACGAGATCGGGTTGCGGATGGCGCTGGGGGCGGGGACCGGGCGGGTGCTGAAGCTGATTCTGCGGGAGGGCCTGCTGTTTGCGGGGGTGGGATTGCTGATCGGGCTCGCCGGGGCGTACTTTGTGGGGCGGGGAATGCATACGTTGTTCTACGACGTGGGCACGATTGATCCGGCGGCCTTCAGCGCGGTGGCGCTGCTGCTGCTCATCTCCGCATTGCTGGCATGTTACGTGCCGGCGCTGCGAGCGGCGCGCGTGGATCCGATGCAGGCGCTGAGGGAAGAATGACGTTTCCACTTTCGATGTGCGCATGGGCCAGGTAAAGACACTCTCCAGAAACCTAAAGTAAGCCAAACAAGACTTATAATCTCGACCATGGCTGAGCCGCAAAACGAGGGTGTGCCCAGGGGCGATGGGCAACGTCGCAATCAGGAACCACATCTTCGCATTCACTGCGTGGACGTGTTTGTGCGCGATCACGAGCGCAGCCTCCAGTTCTACGTGGAGCAATTGGGATTTCACGTAGCATTTGATACCAAGCTGCAATCGGGCGACCGCTGGGTGGGAGTTTCGCCGCCGGATGGAACGGCGATTCTCTCGCTGGTTGTTCCCAAGCCCAATTCGCAGGAATACAAACTCATCGGGCGCTCGACGCATGTCGTTCTGGTCACCGAAGACGTGGCCGCCAAGTTCAAGGAGTGGTCCCAGCGTGGAGTGCGCTTCCTGCAAACACCTAGGTTGAAGCGCATCAAATACGACCGTTCGCGCGAGGCCGCACTTCCGGCGGCTGCTTCGATGCTTCTGGGTGAACAGGCGCCGATCTGGGGCGGAGTGTTTGCGCGCTTCCGGGACATTGATGGGAATTCGTTTTCGCTGGTGAGTTTCGTCGAGATCACGCAGGCGCTGGAAATAGAACGGCGCGCCTTCGCGGAAAAGCAGGAGGCGGAACGGCGCGCGGCACAGGAGTTGGAAATTGCCAAACAGGTGCAGGCACAACTTTTTCCGCAGACGCTGCCGGCGATCCGTTCACTTGAATACGCGGGAAAGTGCCTGCAAGCGCGGAAGGTCGGAGGAGATTATTACGATTTTCTCGATTTGGGTGGAGGGCGCCTGGGATTGGTGATCGGAGATATCTCCGGAAAAGGAATCGCAGCGGCATTGCTGATGGCGAACCTGCAAGCCAATTTGCGCAGCCAGTGCGCGACCGCGCTGGACCAGCCACAACGGCTCTTGCGATCAGTGAACCGGCTGTTTTGCGAAAACACCGCGGAAGGTGCGTTTGCCACTCTGTTTTTCGCCGAATATGACGAAAGCACACGGCGCATACGCTATGGGAATTGCGGACACCTGCCAGGGATTGTT
>JBJKQZ010000156.1:0-6798 GCA_046704865.1 Terriglobia bacterium | reverse complement strand
GGAATCAGCACCAGGGAACTTGCCGATGTCGGCGGACAGGTGATGCGGTTGAATGGCGCGCGTTCTGCGCCGGCGCTGGTGTACGGTTTTCCCGGCGACGTCCTGATCAGCCTGAACGATGAGGCGGTCCATGGCGTCCCGTCGCCATCGCGCAAGGTTCACCAGGGAGATCTGGTCAAGCTTGATGTAACGTTTGAGAAAGACGGTTACATGGCTGACGCAGCCATCACGGTACCGGTCGAGCCGGTTTCAAATCAGGCAAGACGCCTGGCGGCGTGCGCCGAGCGTGCATTCCAGAAGGCCCTGCAGGTTGCGCGAGCCGGACATCGCGTCAATGAGATTGGCCGCGCCGTTGAGCGCGAAGTCCGGGCCAGCGGTTTCCGCGTGATCCGCGAACTCAGCGGCCACGGAATTGGGCGCACCATTCATGAGCCGCCCTCCGTGTTGAATTTTGATGACGGCAACAGATGGCCCCTCCTGCGTCCGGGGCAGGTGCTGACGGTTGAACCCATAATTGCCATGGGTTCCGGCGTCCCGGCAGAGGCTGAAGATGGATGGACGGTGAAGACCGCGGATGGGTCGCTTTCAGCCCATTACGAACACACGCTTGTGATTACTGACGCGGCGCCGATCCTGTTGACCGCCGCCTGATCTCTTCCCTGGTTTACCATTTCCAATATCGGCACGTTAAAAACTTCTGCTTGCGGACGAATAGCCCTATGACTCCAATCCTGGCGGCGAATCCGTTACCACAAACTGATCGATCGGGACCCGCCAGGGCGCCGCATAAATATAAATCCCCGAGTGCTGCAAATGCAGCCTCAGAGGTGGAATATGCGACCCTCGCACCTGCACAACAACACAGCTCGCGCCACCACTTTGCCGGGAATCCGTATCGGGCACGCTACTGACCCGCGTGGACTGACCGGCTGTACCGTCATTCTGGCTGAACATGGTGCCGCCTGCGGCGTGGACATCCGCGGATCAGCCACCGCCACGCGCGATCTGGGCCCCTGCACTCCCGGGCACGTGGTTGAGCATGTCCAGGCGATTTTTCTTACCGGAGGCAGCGCCTTCGGGCTTGACGCTGCGGCCGGCGTGATGCAATTCCTCGAATCCAAAGGGATCGGGTTTCCCACCGGCGCCGCCCGCGTTCCCATTGTCCCGGCTGCGGCCATTTATGATCTCGGCATCGGTTCCGCAAAGGCCCGCCCTGACGCGAAGATGGCGCTCAAGGCCTGCCGCAATGCATCGAACCGGATTCCCGAGGGCTCCGTGGGCGCCGGAACGGGGGCAACCGTCGGCAAACTGTTTGGCATGAAGCACGCCACCCGCGGCGGACTGGGCTTCTGGCAGGTCACGCTTGCGGGCAAAGTCACGGTGCAGGTTCTGGTGATCGTAAATTCGTTTGGCGACGTTGTCGACCCATCCAGCGGACGCATCGTTGCGGGCGCACGTATGGGACCGCCATATGTGGGGTTTGCCAATACTGTTCAGGAAATGATCCGGGGCAAGGTCCGCAAAAGTTTTGGCGCCACCAACACCACGCTGGCTGTTGTGATAACGGACGCGGCGCTCACAAAACTCCAGGCTGCCAAGGTGGCTCAGATGGCCCAGAACGGAATCTGCCGCGCCACTGTCCCGGCGCACACATTGTTCGATGGCGATCTGGTGTTTGCCTTGTCCGTGGGAAAAAAGCACGCGGACGTCAACACGCTTGGAGCGGCCGCCGCTGAGGCCACCGCGCAGGCGATTGTCAGCGCCGTAATGGCTGCAGAGAGTCTGGGTGGAGTTCCCGCGTGTGAAGATCTGCTCCGCCGGCCGTCAGCGTTCAAATGAACCTGAGGCCAACCGGGTCAGTGGCTCGCTTCCGGAGCGGCCTGGCCCTGCGCCGGCGGAACTGCCGGATGGCCCGGAGGCATGGTGCCCATCGCGCCGCCATGGCCGCCCATTCCCTGCCCGCCTGCGGGCTGGCTGGAAACCACTTTCCACATCCGCCCGTCCAGCTTCAGTTGATACCGCACTTCCACGGCGCTGTTCGGGTCCGCTTTGGACACGAATTTGGCCAGCGCGTCGGCCGTATCACCCTTGTACTGGACGCTCTCAATCTCAGTATTGAAGTTCTTCGTTGACAGGTGCGGATTGTCACGCAGATGCGTTTCAATCGCGCCTTTGATGGCGTCATTTGACTTCAATCCACCTGTCATGCTGCAGGCAGACAGTAGCAACGTTCCGACAATCAAAGCAATCGAAAATTTACGCAATGATCCTTCTCCTTGGTTCCATTAAGCTACAACAATTGGCCGAGAATTGTCAAAGGCTGACAGGGCAGAAGGAGTCCCGTGCTGTCGCAAGACGGGCGGTCAGCGACCGCCTACCCCAGACAAGCATGCCTTGCAAATCTCCTCGGAGACTCTACAATGATTGCCAGAGACGTGAAGGGCGAATTCAAATATGGCAATTTTCGACGGCCCGAGCGCCAACAAACAGCCGACCCGTTGGAAAGATTACTCGTTCGACTTCCGACTCTTCTACGTGTACTTCGGCTGCATGTTCGCACTCTTCATGTTCGGTGGCACCTTGACGGTCAGGCAGGAGCTGGCCTTCACCGCAGTTCTCTCAGTTGTTCTGGTGCTGTTCTCACTGAAGCACCGTCAAGACATGAACTGGCGATGGCCTGGAGCGAAACCAAAAGGAATTCTGGTTGCAGTAGGGATTATCGTTGTTTCGACCGTAATTGATTACGTCGCCAATCCTACAGGACCTCGCTCGGACCCCAGGTTTTTGCCCTGGCACCTGATAGGATTCGGCATTGCCGTGTTCGGCGTGTTGAACTCATTAAATGTCATCCAACGTTCGGAAGCCGATTTCCTGAAAGAATGTGAGCTTTCAGAGGCCGCGGGCTTTCGTCCAGCAAAGGTGAATGAAACCTCACAAGCCTCTTCACCGGACCTATCGTGGAAGCGCGCTGCACGGGCGGTGTATTACGCTTTCGCTGCCCTTGTTTGGGTTGGCTTCATGGGGTGGTTCTACGAATTCCAGGTCGCCTTCCAGCATGGCTCTTCCAATCCTGGTGCGGCGAAGACCGACCCGCTGAGTAGTCACGGCATTATCAAATACATCCCACACTCCCAGAAGCTTCTCATAAACTTTCTGGACAAGTTTGGTTCAATTGGAATCCCGGCCATTATAGCAATGGGTTTTATCCTTCACTTCTTCCTGGGCGTGAGAATGTTTGAGAACATGCCTACCTTCAAGGAGTGGCGAAAACAAAGGTCCCGCAATCTCTAATTCGCCCCGACGGGTGACCCATAGATCGCGAGTTCCGAGAAGTGTGCGATCATGCCATTGATAGGCGGTCATCGGCTGTGCTTCAATGAAGATCACCAGGTGGGCGTGGACAGTGCCACGGGGCTGGCATGTACGATGCGCCCATTGTGATGCGTGCAATCAAACCCCGGCATCCTGTTGTGCTGATACTGAGGTACCAAATTGTACATTCCTGAATTTAATCGTCTGCAAGACCATGCGGTTGCGCTGGAATTCATGCGGGCAAACGCGTTCGCGATCGTTGTTTCCTCGGGCGACGGCTCGCCGTTTGCAACCCACATCCCGGTGATCATCCGGGAGTCGGACGGGCATATCCTTCTGCGCGGCCACGTGGCGCGTGCCAATCCGCACTGGCAATTGATGGAAAAGGAACCTGAAACGCTGGTGATTTTCCACGGCCCGCACGCTTACATTTCGCCCAGCCTTTATGGGTCTCGCGAAAGCGTGCCCACGTGGAACTACGCCGCCGTTCATGCCAGCGGCCGCGCGCACATCTTTGAAGAACCCGAACCGCTCACTGAAGTGCTGCTTGAAACCATCGCCTTCTTCGAGCGGGCGTACCGCGAACAGTGGCGCGACCTGAATGAGAATTACCGGGCCAAAATGCTCGGCCAGATTGTGGGTTTTGAAATTCCTGTTGATCGGCTGGAAGCCAAGTTCAAGCTCAGCCAGAACCGTCCCAAAGCAGACCAGGCGCGCATCATCGAGTCACTTGATTCAAGCCCCGATTCCGCCATCTCCGGCGTGGCAAAGCTGATGAAGGACCAGGGCCTGGGCAAGTAAAGGCGCTCAGATGGATCTTCTCACGCCCGGCGACCTTGGGCGCTCCGGCCGTGCGTTTCCGCAGCCTGCCTGCCGCTTCCATGCGCAATCACGACGCCCGGAACCGCGGCACAAACTCTTCCGCAATAAAAGTTTCAATGGAGGTCGGCGTAGTGTTGCCCGCTGACCGCGGCTCGAGCGGCGTCATATATCCGCTGTTGATCGCCTCCGCCATTTCAAGCAGAACGTCGGCCATGCTGCCTGACATTCCCATTTGCAGCAGAGCCGGCTTGAGCTGCTCCGGCGGTAATTGCGAATAGCTGAGGCCGGGCTTCCCGATAGCCTTGCCCACAATGGACGCAACTTCCGCATAGGTTACATCGCGCTGGCCCTGCAGTTCGCGCGGATGCTTGCCGGTGAAATCAGCCTTCAGCAGCAGGTCTGCGGCAGCGGCGCCGATATCGCGCGTGGCGATGAAAGGCAGCGCCACGTCCGCCCGCACCGGCCCGGCCATCATGCCGAAGCCCCGAATCACTCCCACTTGTGCCAGCAGGTTTTCCATAAAATACCCTGCGCGCAAATAGACCGCGTCCAGTCCCGCAACTCCATTCAACTTCTCTTCCAGACGATGGAGCCCCGTGACCGGCCCGGTCTTTCCCGGCTTGTCCGCGCCATAGCTGCTGAGCACCACCACCTTGGGTACCGCAGCGGCGGCGAGAGCGGACGTCAATGCGTCCGCAACCTTTCCCTGATATGCCGGCACGTCCGCAGCGGAAATGTTCGGCGGCACCATCGCATAAACGGCGGAAGCTCCCGCAAACGCCTTCCCGAGCGCGGCCGCGTCCGTGGCATCGGCAATAAAAGCCTCTGCGCCCCGGCTGGTGAACCGCTCCAGATGGCCCGCGTTCCGCCCAATCACGCGCACCTTTTCGCCGTGCGCCAGCAGCCTCTCCGCAACCACACCTCCGGTGTTTCCGCTTGCCCCTGTAATTGCGTACATTTAGCCGACCTCCTCGATGAGATACCTTCTTAGATGTACCGTCCGGCGTGTTGGGTTCGGAATTCAGTGGGTGAAATTGCGGATGGAATTACACAATGGCCCGCGGGCGCCGCACACGTCGCGCGGCCTGCGCTATGTGCAGAGTTCGAAACCGGAGTTTAACCACGACTGCACCTACGTCTCCATCGTCCTCAACGCTTCGGCCAGGTGGTCTGACGCGCGGATGGCGACGGCGATGACAGTCAGCGTGGGATTCTTTTCGGCGTAGGAAGTGAAGCTGGCACCGTCCAGCACCCACAGGTTCCTTACATCGTGAGCGCGGTTGGTGGGGCCGAGCACGGAACGTTTGGGGTCGCTGCCCATGCGCACGGTGCCCACCAGGTTTTCGCCGTCAAACACCGGCACGGCATTTTCCTCTTCCGGAGCCAGCACAGTGCCGCCAGCCGCTTCAATAATGGCCTGGCACACTTTTCTTTCATCGCGCGCCATGGCCATTTCATTCTCGCCCCATTCCAGGTGCATGCGCGCCTTGGGCAGCCCGAACTCGTCGCGCGCCTCGGGGTCCAGGTCCACGTAGCTCTTGTCGTTGGCCAGCATTTCGCCGTGCCCGCCCAGGTAGACCATGGCCGGGTAGATGCGCCGCACACTCTCGCGGTACTTTTCTCCGAATCCCGGCACGCTGCCCGCATAGTCGGGAACCTGCTGCGGCCCGCTCAGGATGTCGATCATGTAGCCGCGCGCAAAGTTCCTGCTCGGGTGGTCGTAATAAATGTTTGCGATTTCCGCGTGTTCGCCCACACCGTCCTCGTTCATCACGCGCGCACCCAGCAGCCCGTCAATGTATCCCATGGCTCCGGCGTAATGCTCGCTCAGCAGGTTCCTGCCCACCCAGCCGCTGGAGTTGGCGATTCCCTGCGGGTAATCCGCGGACTTTGACATCAGCATAATTCGCACATCTTCCACACCGCCGCAGGCCAGCGCATAGGCCCGCGCGCGCACGCGATGTTCATGGCGCGTCTGGCGGTCGATAAACACCACTCCGCTGCACCGTTTGCCGCTCGAGTCCACTTCCAGCTCACGCACAATGGCGTCACGCACCAGCGTCAGCCGGCCCGTGGCCTGCGCCGCGGGAAGCGAGGCGTTTGCGGAGCTCCACCCGGCGTTGATGTCGCACCCTCGCATGCAGTAGCCGCAATAGTGGCAGACGCGCCGTCCGCCATACGGAACTGTGTTGATGGCCTTGCGCATGGGGATCACATTGTAATCGGGACCCATTTTGGTGTGGATAGCTTGCTTGATCATCGTGTCCGCGGCGCGAAGCTGGAACGGCTTGATGAAACGTCCGTCCGGCACGGAGGCCAGCCCGTCGCGCGCTCCGCTCACGCCCATGTGCAGTTCCGCGCGGTCGTAGTAGGGCGCAAGCTCGTCGTATCCGAACGGCCAGTCGTCGCCGATACCACGGTTCTGGAAATCCTTTGCTCCAAATCGCCAGGAGATGCGCGCCCAGGTGAGCGTCTTGCCGCCCACCGCCGGCAGCAGGCAGTAATCAATGGGCTCCTTCGGGCAGACCACCGGGTCCTTCACGTAGAGGAATCCGCTGTAATCGTTCTCGCCGTGCGACTTCCATCGTCCGCGATAGGGCAGCTCCCACGGCGGCACGTGTGACTTGAAGCGCGCCGGTGACACCCAGTTGCCCCTTTCCAGCA
>JBJKQZ010000155.1:0-3296 GCA_046704865.1 Terriglobia bacterium | reverse complement strand
TCCGGATGGGGATTTCCGGTGACGCAGGCGGCTATGACGGACCTGGCTTCAATAGTGGGCGAGATCACGCTCTTCAACCGCACGGGCGGCGCGCCGTCACTGGCGGTGGGCATGGCGCACATTTTCTCGAACGTGCTGGGCGGTTCCGGGGTGATGGCTTTCTGGTACCACTTTGCCATCATGTTTGAAGCGCTCTTTATCCTGACGGTGCTGGATGCCGGAACGCGCGTGGGGAGGTTTATGCTTCAGGACCTGCTGGGGCACATCTGGAAACCGTTGGGCCGGACCGGCTGGTATCCGGGCGTGGTGCTGACCAGCGTGCTGGTGGTGGGCGCGTGGGGTTACTTTCTTTACCAGGGCGTCGTGGACCCGCTGGGCGGCATCAACAGCCTGTGGCCGCTGTTCGGCATCTCAAACCAGTTGCTGGCGACCATTGCCTTGTGCGTGTGCACCACAATTCTGATCAAGATGAAAAAAGCCCGCTATGCGTGGGTGACGCTGGCGCCGCTGACGTGGCTGGTGGCGGTGACCATGACGGCGAGCTACCAGAAGATCTGGAGCCCAGATCCTCACCTGGGGTTTCTATCAAACGCGCAGATGCTGGCGGGGCGGATTGCAAGCGGAGCGGTTCCCGCGGACCAGATTTCCACCACTGAGCGGCTGATTTTCAATAGTCGTCTGGATGCCGCAGTTACTTTTGTGTTTGCCGCCCTGGTGATTCTGATTCTGGTGGAATCCGGGCGGCAGTGGTGGGCCTACGCGATGGGGAACAGGGAGCCGGTCCTGAGGGAAGCGCCGGCGGAGCTGTCGCGCCTGGAAGCGTGAAAAGGAGTGCCTAAACGGATGGCCCTTTTGACAAATCTGGTGAAAGCGTTCTGGAATTACCTCCGCGAGGTGAGCGGAGAGAACGATTACGCGCGTTACCAGTTGCGAATGCGCGCTGAAGGACAATCTCCACTGAGCAGGCGCGAATTCTACGACCAGCGGCAGCGGCATAAATATTCGCGGCCGAACCGCTGCTGCTGAGAGGGCCGTACTGCTTTGGAATGGGAGCGAGTTTGGGTTAGAGGGAGAAACTGATGCGAGTGGTTGTGATCGGCGGGACGGGCCATACGGGGACTTACCTTGTTCCGAGGCTGGTTGAAGGGGGTCACGAAGTTGTGGTAGTGAGCCGGAATCGGCGGCGGCGATACGAGCCGGATGGCGCGGTTGGCCGTGCAGTGTGGGATCGTGTGCAGTGGGTTGAAGTGGACCGCGAGAAAGCAGATGCAGCCGGCGAATTTGGCATGGCCATGGCCGCGCTCAAGCCCGACATCGTGATCGATATGATCTGTTTCCGTGTGGAAAGCGCGCGGCACCTTGTGGAAGCGTTGCGGGGGCGAATTCAGCTGCTGATCCATTGTGGGACCATCTGGGTGAGCGGTCCCGGCCCGCAAGTGCCCGGCAGGGAAAGCGACCCGCGGCGGCCGATCTGCGATTACGGAAAAAGAAAGGCTGAGATTGAGGAATATCTGCTGGGCGAGGCGCAGCGAACGGGATTTCCAGCCGTCATCCTGCGGCCGGGACACATTGTGGGCAGAGGATGGGTGCCCGTAAATCCCGCGGCGAATTTCAACCCCAGGGTTTACAGCAGTCTGGCGCAGGGAAAGGGATTAAACCTGCCGCATCTGGGACTCGAAACGCTGCACCACGTCCACGGCGATGACGTAGCGCAGGCATTTATGCAGGCCATCGCCAACTGGAACGGCGCGGTGGGAGAGGCGTTTAATGTTACGTCTGACGCGGCGCTCACGCTGCGCGGCTACGCGGAGATGCTTGCGGAATGGTTTGGGCAGCCGGCCGGTCTTAACTTCCTGCCGTGGGAAGAGTGGAAAAAGAGCGTTTCTGACGAAGATGCCGCAGCCAGCTGGGAACATATCCGCCACTCCTCCAATGCCAGCAACCAGAAAGCAAAGCAGACTCTGGGTTACCAGCCGCGTTATAGTTCGCTTGAGGCTGTTAAAGATTCTCTTGCCTGGTTAATCCAGAATTGCAGGGTGGAAGTTTGAGGCTTTGGATGGGGCGGAAATTGCGGGCGATAGATTCTTAGCGGAACAGTCTGAGCTGTGAAGGATGGGTTTGGGGCGCTGCTACGGTGGCCCATACTTCATGATGGGAATCGCCATTACCCTCTGACCACCGTGACCTGGCGGCAGCGCGACGGCGGATTTCCGGAATTTCCCGAAAACGTACAACGGTTGAGTCGCCAGTCCGCCGGCAGGCGCTGGCGATTTCCTGAGCGTCCAATGCGGCGGTTGCTGTGGCGCGACGGTAGATGGGAACCAACTTTTCAGCCTGCGCGGAGACAACGGCGGCGGCATGTCGAATGACTGGGGCGATTTCCCGGCGGTATAGGTCGGCTGCCTGAATTGCGGCGCGGCGCGAGGCCGGGACCGCCTGGCGAAGCTGCACGGCTGCGAATGCGGACACCTTGCGGCAGGCCGGCACAATTTCACGGTAGTAAGTGGTGATAGCCGTTGCGGGCAACCGCTTTGCAAAGTCTTTGGCCGTGCCCTGTGAATTTCGGTGCCATGCGCGGCGAAAAATTAGGACGGTATCGGACCACCAGAGCCTGGTGGCGGCGTGCCGTACCTGAGGAGAAACCTCCCGGCGGTACATGGCGGCGGCACGTTGAATATAGGGTGAAATCCGCTGCATCGCGGCCCTGGCAAACGGCGCAAGAGAGTGGCAGACCGGGATGATCTCCTGCATGTAAGTCGTAGCGGCTGCGCTGGCGACTCGCTTGCCAAAATTGTATGCAGAAGCCAGCATGAGGTCGCTCCAGCCGCGTGAATCAGGCTCAACCAGGACGTCTTCCATTTCCATTGACACCATGCTGAGGCCGGAAATGCAAACCCGGTCAGGGTCTAACAGCACGTCATACTGGTATTTCCTGCCCTCGTGATTTTCTACAATCAGATTGAATCCATGCTCGAAGGCAAAATCGAGGGCTTCTGCGCGGGTGGGAAATGACTCTTTGAATTGAACGCGGGGGCGCCAACTGAAGTTTTCGCGCGGAATGATCGCAACGGAATTGTCCGGCTTCAGCAAGCTATCCTCCCCGCCGACCATTGAACTAGGAATTGATTCCGTTAGCAATCGGCCATAAGTACCACAACCATAGACTAGAGGGCATAGTACCTTGCCCGTCATAGCGCCTTGAAAAGGTGGAATTTCCGGTTTTCAGGGACTAGGCAGCCAGCCTTTATGATGCGGGGAGATGCTGCCAACATAAACTAAATAAGCATGTTATCGGC
>JBJKQZ010000154.1:0-2721 GCA_046704865.1 Terriglobia bacterium | reverse complement strand
GCCGCTTTGAGGAATCGGGCCAACGCCCCGCCACTTTCGCTCGCAAACTTCAAATACGCTCTCGACAAGCTTCCGTGCCGCCATGTTCCCTTCCCGCGTGACGGCCCGCACATACTGGTTGGCAACTTCCGCGCGCCCTTCTTCCAGTTGTCGTACCGCCATGAGGACGCCTTCCAGCAGATCGACCGGCTCAAAGCCGGTGATCACAATCGGCACTTTGTAGCGGGCACTGATGGACTCGTATTCGCGGTATCCCATGATGGCACAAACGTGCCCGGGACCGAGAATGCCCTGCACACGATTCCACGGCGAATCAAGAATGGCTTCGACCGCCGGAGGTACGAGCACGTGAGAAACCAGCACCGAAATGTTTTCAATCCCCTCCTGCTTTGCGCGCCACACCAGCATGGCATTCGCAGGAGCTGTGGTTTCAAACCCGATGGCAAAGAACACCACCTGCCGGTCCGGATGGCTGCGCGCGACCTTCAGACATTCAAGAGGAGAATAAACCACGCGAACGTCAGCACCGCGCGACTTTACCGTCAGCAGGTCACATTCCGACCCGGGAACCCGAAGCATGTCACCGAAAGAACAAAAAATCACATCACGCCTGGAAGCGATGGAATGGGCCTTATCGATCAGTTCCAAGGGCGTAACGCACACTGGACACCCCGGACCGTGGACTAATTCGATGCCCGAAGGAAGCAAGTCATCAAGCCCGAATTTGACAATCGAATGCGTCTGCCCGCCGCAAACTTCCATCAGGACCCAGGGGCGCTTCTGGACCCGCCGAATTTCATCAAGCAAGGTCCTCGCAATCTCCGCATTGCGGTATTCGTCAAGGTACTTCATCGATGATTCCTGAACCCCTCGTCATGGTGACTTCTTATCAGACGTTTGATCCTTGCCGGGCTCGTCGTTTGCGTCTTCTTGTTCAAGTTCGCCCAGCTGGCCCATCTCTTCCAGGAGCTGGTATGTCCGCGCCGCTTCTTCATTGTTCACCCGACTGATCGCAAAACCAGCATGCACAATCACGTAATCACCTTCGGCAACTTCGGGAACGTATTCCAGACACGCTTCACGCACAATTCCGCCGAACTGGACCTTCCCCATTCGTAAGCCCCCGGAATATTGCAGCAAAATGACCTGGCCCGGAATTCCCAGACACATTTTCAGTTTTCCTTTTGGATCATGGCATTGGCAACTACCGCCTGGCCCAGCGCAATACCGCCGTCATTCGGAGGCACTTTTGCATGCAAGTAGACGTTAAATCCGTTTTCACGAAGGGCGGCAAGAGTGCGTTCAACTAAAAACATATTCTGGAAAGTCCCCCCACTCAAGCAAACCGTGTTCAGCTTTTCCAGTTCGCGCAACTTCCAGCAGACTTGAGCGATTATCTCAGACACCGTGTTATGGAACCGCGCCGCGATTTCCCCGACATCAATACTTTGCTGAATCTCGCCTACAACCGATTCTATCATCGGCCGGACATCAATCTGCCACGGATCGGAATACTCCACCTGGAAGGGATACACTCCTCACGTTCCCTGACGCGCCGCCATCTCTAGTTCGATAGCGCCCTGCGCTTCAAAATTGATTTCATGCCGAAGCCCCAGGATGGAGGCTATCGCGTCGAATAGCCGCCCACAAGAGGAAGTCTCCACCGTATTGATGTTCTGTTCAAGCATCTTCCAGACCAAGCCGCGATTCCGTTCCGCTACGGCGCCCCAAATCGGAAGGCCATCAGGCAATTCATTGCCATAAGTTTCACGCAGATAAGTCAGCGCAGACCGCCATGGCTGGCCTATCGCAGTATCTCCACCCGCGAGCGGGATATATCGCAACTGCGCACGCCGCTCAAAGCCCACAAGATCTGCCACGAGAAATTCCCCACCCCAGATCTTCCCATCGGTTCCGTAGCCTGTTCCATCAAAGGTCACTCCAATAACTTTTTCCTTCAATCCATTTTCCGCCATGCAACTGGCCACGTGCGCATGGTGATGCTGCACCCCAATCCTGCGGTGCCCGCCTTGCTCCAGCGCATATTGAGTGCTGATATAGCCCGGATGGAGGTCATAAGCGATTACATTTGGACTAATGCGAAACAGCTTCTTGAAATTGGCCAACGTCTCTTCAAAGAACTCCAGAGTTTCGTAATTCTCCAGGTCGCCAATATGCTGGCTCAAAAACGCATATCGGCCCCGTGTAACGCAAAAGGTATTTTTAAGTTCCGCGCCGCACGCCAGAACTTCGCCAACTGTTTGGCCAAGGTCGATCACAGAGGGGACATACCCGCGCGACCGCCTCTGCACGCGATCCTTTCCCTCAAACACGCGAACAACAGAATCATCCACTCTCATGTGAATCCGCCGGTCGTGGAGCAGGAAAGCTTCTGCAATAGATCCCAGCCGAGGAATGGCTTCATCATCTGAAATTACAATTGGCTCTTCGCTCAGGTTCCCGCTGGTCATCACCAAGGCGGTAAAGGCTGGTGAGGTATCCAGACTCTCGCCGAACAACAAAGAGTGTAAGGGTGTGTATGGCAGCATCACGCCAAGCGTGTGGTTGCCTGGAGCCACGGCAGGCGAAATGTGCGATCCGCCGCGCCGTTCGAGAATGACAATAGGACGTCGTGCGCTCTGCAAAACTTTACATTCTTCGTCCGAAACCTGACAAAAGTTCAGAATAGAAGAAACGCCCGCAGCCATTAGAGCGAAAGGC
>JBJKQZ010000153.1:0-6265 GCA_046704865.1 Terriglobia bacterium | reverse complement strand
CAAACGAGTCGAGCAGAGACAGGAAGAGGCTAGCGACTCAATGCAGTCTGAGGAGGATAAGGGCAAGGATGGCAAACCAAGCTAATGGGTGGAAGAGATGGCTTTCTCCGTACGTTTATCTTTCCGGGAATTGGATAAGCCAGGCCGGTGTCGTGCTGGTCACAACAGGCGCCATCCTGTGGTTTTTTCTGCTGCCGGTCATTTTACGCGGCTTTACCAATAATCCTTATGCCGGGATCCTTACTTTTATGGGATTACCCGGCTTATTTTTTGGCGGGCTCATCCTCATCCCTACAGGAATAATTCTTCGCAAGCGAAGAGAGCGCCGGAGAGGTATCTATCCTGCTGACTTTCCGCCGCTCGATTTTAGTAATCAGGAGATGCGGCGGCTTTTATTTTTTGTGGGTGTTACCACCATCGTAAACGTAATCATAGGCGCTCAGCTTGTCTATTCGGGTGTGAATTATACAGACAGCGTGACATTTTGTGGCAAAACCTGTCACACAATCATGCAACCAGAATACGTTGCCTATGAGCACTCGCCCCATGCTCGTGTGGCTTGCGTGGAGTGCCATATCGGTCCTGGTGCTTCCTGGTTTGTGCGCTACAAGTTGTCAGGAGCGTATCAAGTCTACGCAACAGTCTTTAACTTGTACCCCCGCCCGATTCCCGTGCCGGTCGCCAATTTACGTCCTGCGCGCCAAACCTGCGAGCAATGCCATTGGCCGGCAAGGTTTGAGGGGAACCGCCTGGTGGTGATTCCACATTATGCTGACGATGAATCCAACTCTCTGACCAAGACTGTGCTGTTGATGCATATTGGTGGAGGTGATGGCCTGGGAGGAATTCATGGCGCTCACGTTGGGCCTGGAATAACTATTCGTTACGGGTCGGATCCGAGCCGACAGAAAATACAGTGGGTTGACTATTCCGATACGCGAACCGGCAAGAATGCCTTATTCGTGGATGATAAGACCAATCCCAAAACTGTTGATGTTGCGAGCGGCCGAATTATGGATTGCGTGGATTGCCACAATCAGCCATCGCACGAGTTCCATTTGCCAGGCGACGCCATTGACGAAGCCATGGCGAAAGAGGCAATCCCTCCTTCGCTCCCGTTTGTCAAAAAGGAAGGCCTTGTCCTTTTGCAGGCCAAATATACCAGCCAGGCGGAAGCCGCACAGAAAATCGCCGCGGGCCTTGTGGAATATTACAGCCAGAAGTACCCCCAGGTTTTCTCCCAGCACCGCGCAGATGTTTCCACGGCCGTAAAAGGACTGATCGCCGTTTATGACCAGAACGTCTTCCCCAAGATGGACGTGAAGTGGGGAACCTATCCCAACAATCTTGGCCATATGAACTTTCCGGGATGTTTCCGTTGCCATGGTGCTTTGCATGCGGCCAACGATCCCGGCAAGATGGTTCCACAAGATTGCAACCTCTGTCACAATCTCCTCTCGATGGGAGAAGCCAATCCAAAGATACTGACGGACCTCGGTTTGGGGCAAGGTACGTCTCCGTCTCAATAGCGCGCATTGTGCGTCTTATCAGCTGGCCCCGTGTTGCGGATATTCGCAGCGGGTGGTATTCTGCGTAGTAATCCAGTCTTCCTTGACCTGAAATATCGTAAATGCAATCCGTCCTTGTCTGAAAGGACGTGAAAAAGCCTTCGAGCGGAACGTGTTGAGATTTCATGAATATTCTGGTGCTCAACTCGGGTTCAAGCAGTCTGAAAAGCAGCCTCTATGAACTGGGTGACGCACTGCCTCAAACGTCTCCCGTCCCGTCCTGGGAAGGGCGGGTGGAATGGGAAGAGCCGTTCCGCAACGTAAGGCTTCGGGCAAAGCGCGAGGGGCGCGAGTGGGTTGACGAACACCCTGAGGCCAGCACGGAGCAGGCCGCCACGGAAAGCTTGTTGAAAACTCTGTGGGAAGGCCCAGCGCGAGTCATTGAAAGTCCTGCTGAAGTTGATGCTGTGGGCCATCGGGTGGTCCACGGCGGTGACAAATATTCGGCGCCTGTCATTGTAAATTCGGAAGTGAAGCAGGCAATCCGGCAATTTTCGGAGTTTGCTCCCGAGCATAATCCTGCCGAAGCCAAGGGGATTGAAACGGCTGAGAGGATTTTCAAGTCACGGCCGCAAGTTGCGGTGTTTGATACGGCTTTCCACCAGACCATGCCGCCTCGCGCGGCAATTTACCCTGGTCCCTACTCCTGGTTTGAGCGTGGAATTCGCCGATTCGGTTTCCATGGCATCAACCATCAATACTGTGCAGCGCGCACGGCGCAAATCCTCGGGAAGCCGCTGGAATCTCTGCGCATAGTCACCTGTCATCTGGGCCACGGGTGCTCGTTGGCCGCCGTGCTTAACGGCCGCAGTGTGGATACCACAATGGGCTTTACGCCGCTTGAAGGATTAATGATGGGCAGCCGCAGCGGTACCATCGATCCAGGAATTCTTATTTATCTGCTCCGCGAAGATAATTATTCCGCGGACCGGCTGGAGCAACTTCTCAATCGCGAGTCAGGTTTGCTTGGCGTCTCAGGCGTGTCGGACGATATGCGGCAAATCCTTTCCGCAATTGCCAAAGGAAACCCTCGCGCCAGACTGGCCTTTGACGCTTTTATTCACCGGCTGCGGCAGCATATTGCATCTATGATTGCTTCACTCGGCGGCGTGGATGCCTTGGCCTTTACAGCGGGGGTTGGTGAAAATTCGCCCGAGGTACGCGCAGAAGCCTGCGCCGGCCTCGCATATCTTAATCTCAAGCTCGATCCGGAGAAAAATTCGCAGTCGCCGGTCGATTGTGACGTCGCAAGCCCCGATTCCGCCATCCGCGTCGCGGTGGTTGCCGCGCGGGAAGACTGGGCGATTGCGCAGGAATGCTGGAGGCTTGCCGGTTCAGCATGAACTTTAGAATTTTGATGGACACCAGGTAGAAACTGCGGCAATGGCCGCCACTCTCCAGAGCGCAAAAGGTCTGCAGCCGTTCGAATCCAACCTGCCCACGGATCAGCGGCGATTTCGCTTTAATGCAATAGCGCGCTCCGTGGCCACGGTCCGCAGCAGTTCGAGGGAGGGTCTATGAATGAAGCTGTATTTACCCACCGCATTCAGTTCGCATTCACGGTGATGTTCCACTACCTTTTTCCCATTCTCACCATGGGGCTGGGTTTTTTCATCGCCCTTTTTTCAACCTTGCACCTGCTGACAAATGACAAGCGGTATTCCGACGCGGCGCAGTTCTGGGCAAAGATCTTCGCCATCAATTTTGCCCTGGGAGTTGTAACGGGCATTCCGCTGGAATTCGAGTTCGGCACCAACTGGAGCCGGTTTTCAAGTTTCGGCGGCGGTGTTTTCGGGCAGACGCTTCCGCTTGAAGGCGTCTACGCTTTCTTTCTGGAGTCCGGTTTTCTGGGGATGTTTCTGGCGGGAGAAAAGCGCGTGGGCAGGAAGCTCCACTGGATTTCAGGCCTGGGTGTTGCTTTTGGGTCCCTGCTGTCGGGTTACTTCATCGTTGCAACAAACGCCTGGATGCAGCATCCCGTTGGTTACGAGATGGACCCCTCTGGCGGCGTCCGGTTGAAATCATTCTGGGCGGTGCTGCTGAATCCTTACGCCATCTGGGAATACGCCCACACGATCAATGGAGCGCTGCTGACGGCGGCTTTTGTGATCGGCGGGCTCGGCGCTTTCTACCTTCTGTCGGACAAGCACAAGGAATTCGGCAACCTGTCCGTAAAGACGGCGGTGGTAGCCGGCGTCATACTCTCCCTTACCCAATTGTTTCCCACGGGAGATTTGAACGGGGCGAGCGTCGTGCAGTATCAGCCCACCAAGCTTGCCGCCATGGAAGGCCTTTTTGAAACTGAGCAGGGCGCTCCGTTGGCCATCGTCGGAATGCCGGATACGGAAAACGGCAAGCTGATCGATCCCATCTACGTTCCGGATTTTCTCAGTTTTCTTGCGTACGGCAATTTCCGCGCTACCGTCGATGGGCTGAACAGTTATTCAAAAGATCTCTGGCCGCCCGTTGAGCTCACGTACTACTGCTATCACATCATGGTGGGGCTGGGGACCATCTTTATCGCCCAGATGCTGGTCGGCATTTTTCTGCTTTGGAGACGCAAACTGTTTTCAAGCCGATGGTTCCTCTGGATGCTGATGCTTACCATTCCGTTCCCTTACATTGCGAATGAAGCCGGGTGGGTGGTTTCGGAAGTTGGCCGGCAGCCCTGGCTTGTTTACGGGTTGCTGAAAACATCCGTGGGAACCTCCGCCAACGTCGCCGCTGGTGAGACGATCTTCACCACCATGGGCTTTGCGGGTATCTATGCCATGCTGGGTATCCTTTTCCTGTTCCTTGTGGCCCGAATCATCCATCGAGGGCCGCAGGATGACGTGGAAGCTCATGCCTAGCGCGAGAGCGCGCAGGTGAAAAGTATGCAGCCGGGACAACAGCTTGACTGGTTACACGACCGAGGCAGGAAAAGTTCCTGCCGATGGAGGTTTGAGCGATGAACGTAATCTGGTTTTTTGTGCTGGGAGCGATGTTGACCGCCTACACCGTCCTGGACGGGTATGACCTGGGTGTGGGGTCGCTTTCTCTCTGGATTGCAAAGAATGATGATGAACGGCGGCTTGTGCTCAATTCCATTGGGCCGGTTTGGAACGGCAATGAAGTGTGGTTGCTGGCAGCCGGCGGCATGATGGTCGTATCGTTTCCGCGAGTTTATGCAGCGGGCTTCAGCGGTTTTTATCTGGCGCTGATGCTGGTGCTCTGGCTGTTGATCCTGCGGGGTGTTTCCATCGAGTTCCGAAGCCAGTCGCAGAATCCCCTGTGGAGGGCTTTGTGGGACGCCGGCTTCTGGGTCGGTAGCATCCTGCTGGCACTTCTCCTGGGCGTTGCACTGGGAAACGTAGTGCGCGGTTTGCCAATCGGTTCTGATGGAAATTTCCAGGGGACCTTTGCACTGATGCTGAACCCTTACGCGCTGCTCACAGGTATTCTCACGGTGGTCGTCCTGGCCTGGCACGGATCGAATTACCTGAGGGTCAAAACCGAGGGCGCTCTTTTCGAGCGGGCCGTCAAATGGTCCCGGACGTTGTGGTGGATCGCCGTAGCCATGGTAGTTGTCACAACACTGGCCACGTTCATCATGCTGGCGGGAAGTCCGCGGTCCTTCCAGGTTTATCCGGCCGCGTGGGTGATTCCGTTCTTTATTGCCGCTGGACTGATCTGGGGGTACATGTCCCGCAGCGCTGACCGCAGCACCGCTGCTTTCCGGTCGTCGACGGTCGTGATTGTGGCTCTCATGCTGACCGCCGCACTCACCGTGTTCCCGAATCTACTGCCCTCCACGATCAATCCGCAATACAGCCTGAATATTTACAACGCAGCATCTTCGCCACATGCGCTTCGCGTGTCTCTGATTGCCAACGGTTTCGGCATGATCGCAGTGGTCATTTACCATACTTACGTCCATCGCGTGTTTCACGGAAAGGTACGGTTGGATCAGGGGCATTATTAATCCTGGAGTATTTCGAACGGCGGACGATGCGGGCCTTGCGCTATTGCCGTTCGTCTTGGGAACTGGCATGCCTGGCGGACGAGAGTTGTTCAAACGTGGTCGTCACGCGATCGCTCAGCAACTGGACGACCCAGAAGGCAGCTTCCGGATGACTCCTCACGAAGTAGAGAAAATCCTTGCTTTTAACAAAGCCGGTTCGGCTTGCCACCGCCGCAACGGCGGTTTCTTCGTAGAACTTGCCCGAAACAATAGCGCTTAATCCCAGAATATCCCCAGGCAGTGCTGTTCCGAGAATGATCTGCCTGCCGTGCCGGTCTGTGACGGAAAGGTCAACCCGGCCTGAGTAGAGAATATAAATACCCAGCGGCGACTGGCCCTCCAGGAAAAATTCAAAGCCTTTTGGGTAGACCTTTGTTGTCTGAATGCCTCTTAAGGCCGTTATCGCCACAGGCGGCAGGGGGGTCCTGAGCTTGTCAATCGTGGAAGGCTTCAGAGCAGAGAGGTAAGTTTCTTTCATGTGACTTCCCTCAGGCTGTGGTCAGTGTATACGGTGGAGCAATTGGGAGGCAGTGATGACTATCACCCAGGGCGGTGCGGCCTTTCACAGGGGCTTGTGACAGAGTTTCGATGCATGTAGTAGCAAAATAGCGGAGGTTTTTAACAGCTTTGTGGCAGCGCTGACCACTTTCCGCTTATTCAGCGTGAGATGTAACGTTCTCCCCAGCCTTATGAA
>JBJKQZ010000152.1:0-4792 GCA_046704865.1 Terriglobia bacterium | reverse complement strand
CACATCTCGGCGGCACGGTTGGAGGGTTTGCGCTTGTGGGAATGGGCGTGCTCTTTGCCGGGTTTTTGCGTGTTCCCATGACATCGGTTTTCATGGTCCTCGAACTTAGCGGAAATTATTCCATGATACTGCCTGTCATGGTCTCCAATACCATCGCATATCTGATTTCTCTTCACTACCAGCCCGTGCCGCTGTTTGATCTCTTCTCGCGCCAGGATGGCACGGACCTGCCTTCAATGGAAGAACAGCGCGAGCGCCCGGCGCTGCTGGTTGAAGACGCCATGCGACCGCCAGCGGAAATCGTCCTGCGCGCTGAGGACACGGTGGCTGACGCTTCAAGGCGCGTCAGCGCTACGGCACTGGAATTCTTCCTGGTCAGCAATCGAAGCGCAGATTGGACCAGCGTGACCAAAGAGGAACTGCGCCGTCTTGTTAAGGAAGGAAAAGGCGCCTTGCCACTTGCGAGGGCGCTGCCCAATCCTTTGCTACCGTGGCTCCATCCAGACCAGCCACTGGACGTTGCCCTGCGCCAGATTGGTGATTGGCCGCTTCTGCCGGTCATCCACAGAGCGGATTTTCATAACCTCCAGGGAATCATCTCCCTCGCCGATATCCTGGCCGCTTATGGAGCTTCCAGCGATGAAGCAGAGCACGGCTGACTCGGCGCTGAGATGCCAGCCCTTAATCCCGAAGGCAGCAGAAACTGATGAGCCTTCCTTAAAAAAAGCAGGGCACAGGATGGGCATGTTTCGGCAGTTCATTGGCAGTTGTGAACGGAGAACACAGCAAACCAGGTGACGGCGCACATGCCTGTGGGAGGGTCGAGCGGTCATTGAGGAAAAATAGTTTCCAGCGGCGTGGCTGAATGGCTTCCAGTCCGCTCATCCACCCGGGCCGTCGTTTGAAATGTATTGATCGAGAGAGTGGAGTTCGCGTTGCAGGTCCTCTACCAGGTACTCCAGCAAGTTGCGGATTGAAAGCATCCCGAGGAGCACTCCATCTTTTGAAACGATGGCCAGGTGGCGCATGTGCCGTTCCACCAACTGATTGAAGGCTTCCTCAGCCGTCAGATCCTCGGGGATCGTAGCAACCGGAGAAGTCATTACGTCCCGCACCTTGATGTGCTCCGGATCGAGCTTTTGGAGCACTACTCGCAACATCAGGTCCCGTTCCGTGAAAACGCCGCACAACTCCGTCTTTTCTGCTTTCTCAACTACAGCGACGGCGCCGACGCCTTCTCTTGCCATTATCTGCACCGCGTGCAGAACTGATTGTCCTGCCTCTACTTTGGCTGGTGGGACATGTGCAATTTTTAGGAGACTCATGATTGCCTCCCGAAGCCTGGCCCCTGGCCTTCCGCTGGTTAGTTAAATACCCGATGGAGCAATCCTATGCCCTTGCCGCTCCGAAGTCAAGACAGCCAGGAGGGGCAGAGACTGTGATTAAAAGGCTTACGCGGCGGTAATTTCCTCGCGGAAGAACGCCAGGCTCGCCGCCCCATCCTGGGCAAGCGATCCCCTGCCCTCAATGGAAATGCCGCCGTGGAAATGGATCTTCTTTACCATCTTGAAGAACTCGCTGTAAACGGGATCCTCCGCCGGGCTCTTAGGCCAAAGCCTGCCATGGGGATTGGCGAAATGGAAGTGCACGATCTCCTTGCGCGCTTTCCAGACAATTTCCGGGCTCTCCTTCTCAACGCGCATATGGTAGTAATCGATAATCATTTTGACGTTGGGATTATTGACCTCATGGACCAGTTGCAGGGCTTCCGCGCCTGTATTAATGATATTGCTCTCCTGATGCCGTAGGGGTTCGATGGCGATAATAATGCCGTAGCGGCGCGCAATAACACCCGCCCGTCCAAGGAACTCCTTGATCTGGCTCCAGGCCTTTTCACGGGAGTATCCGGGTGGTACATTCCTTGACCCGGAGCTGCCCCACACAACAATGGAACCGCCAAGCTCGCGGCACCGGGCAAGCGTATGGTTCAGATAAACTGGCAAAGCCTCCCAATTGACATCGTCGCCGACCACCCGTAAATCTTTCCTGGTGATAAAAATATTAAAGCACTCACATCGGATCGGCGAAGCCATCAGCTTGGTTTTGAATGCCTGAAAGTCAGACGCACTCATTGCGGATACTGACGCTGCAGGGGGTTCCATGTAATCGAACCCGTAGCGAACCACCTGGTCCAGTTCCCCAGTGGGCACGCAGACGCCAATCTGAATGCCTTCAATACTGGCAAACGCAGGAATGGCAATCCCGGCCGCACCCGCGCCCAGCAGAAATTCACGGCGCGTAAGATTCACTCGACCCTCCTTATGATTAAGATAATTAAAAATGCACGGTAACCGTGTCTGTCCGGTCCTGGATGGCAGCAGAGGAATCCCGCTCAGCGGTAAAACACCCGCGAGATTCCCCCGTCGCTCGTGATTGCCAGGATGGCGGCCCGCACGGGCCTTTACAACCGGTTACACATTCTCTGGAATATAGAACGGCCTTCTGTAGCCGCGATCCTCGCTGCGCAGCATGCGGTTGGCATCATCATCATTCACGACCCGCAAAGCATCCGGATCAAATTCGATGGTCTTTCCCAGCCGGTATGAGGCGTTTGCCAGGTAGATCAGCGTCGAAGAAATATAGCCTTCTTCTATCGGCGCATTCAGGGATGCTTTGTCCCGTGACCGGACGGCCTGAATAAAATTAAGGAAGTGGTCTCCGCCGCCGGAGCCCGTCGGACCGGGCTCGTGGCCTGGCCCCATCCAGGACTTAAAGCCTTCAGACCCGTCGATCGCCAAGTATCCCTTTGAACCATAGAAAATGTCACCAATAGTATTCTGCGGGGAATCCATGGGTCCCAATTTGTGCTTCTGTGCCTGGAGGCCGGCTGCCGGAATTCCATGGGACCCTTGTCCCACGCCAATTCCTGCTTCGTGGTTGGTAATCCAGCCGCGGACTTCGAATTCGATCATCTTGCGATTTCCATCCGGCATATCGTATTCGAAGGTACAGTTCAGGACGTTCGGCGTCTGCTGGTCATCCTTGAACATGAATTTTCCGCCTACGGCGGTCACCTTGTTGGGGAACCCCACGCCCAATCCCCAGCGGGCAATGTCGAGTTGATGGATGCCCTGATTCCCCAGGTCACCGCTTCCGTAATTCCAGAACCAGTGCCAGTTGTAATGGAAGTGGTTCCTCGTGAAAGGCTGGAGTGGAGCAGGACCCAGCCACAGGTCATAATGCACGCCCGAAGGAACCGCAGCATTGGGAGTGTGCCCGATGGAAGGCCGCCACTTGTAGCAAAGGCCCCGGGCCAGGTAAACATCGCCAATTAATCCATCCCGCATCTTTTGGACCGCCTCGATGACCCCTTTCATCGAGCGGCTCTGCGTGCCGTGCTGCACCATTCGTTTGTAGCGGGTCGCCGCCGTCACCAGTTGTTTGCCCTCCCACCAGTAGTGGCAGCAAGGCTTTTCACAATAAACGTCTTTGCCCGCTTCGCAGCCCCAGATACCAATCAACGAATGCCAATGGTCCGGAGTGGCAATCGAAATGGCGTCAATTGACTTATCTTCCAGCAGCTTCCGCACGTCGTAATAATATTCCGGTTTGGCCAGACCCATCTTTTCCATGTCCGCAATTCGCTTGCGCGCAACGTTCTCATCCACATCGCAGATGGCTGCAACTTGTACATTGGGCAGCTTTGAAAATCCCTTGATGTGATCGAATCCTCGCCCGCGAACCCCGCAAACCGCAATTCGCACTCGCTCATTCGCTCCCAAAGCGTTCCCGGTGGCGCCCACCAAACCGAGTCCGCCCATGGCCGCCAGCCCCGCGCCTGTCTTGGCGCTTGACTTCAAGAACTCGCGGCGACTGATTTCAGAATCCTGACTCATAAATCCCCCTTCGAATAATGAAAGATTGCCCTTCCTAAGGCGGGTCTCAATATAACACAGGAAACGACGATGAGTTTGACTGATGCCCTCTGCCGCATGGAGTGGCAAGATGCCAAGGGGGTCGGGAATTGCATCCGTCCGAATCTTTTCATTCCCAAACAGTTACCGCTTCCGGCTACCGCCAGGTGGCCAGGACCAGGAGTTTTCGCTTGCGCGCAATCCGGCCCCCCTGTAATCTGGAATGTTACAAGTTCAACTCAGTTGGAGGCATAGTATGGCAACTACGGAAGCAGTCCCGCGAGCGGGACTCATGAATCAGAGCGGCCGGATGACGGAGCGAGTGCGGGAGATTCTGAGCTGGTATGAAAGCGATTCTCCGGGGACAAAAACGAATATCGCACGCTTGCTGAACAGTGGCCGGCTGGCTGGAACGGGCAAACTGGTGATTTTGCCTGTGGACCAGGGTTTTGAACATGGGCCGGCGCGCAGCTTTGCCGTCAATCCCGCCGGATACGATCCGAACTATCATTTTGAGCTGGCGCTGGAATCCGGCTGCAACGCCTACGCAGCGCCGCTGGGATTTCTGGAAGCGGCAGCCGGGCGGCACGCGGGTGAAATTCCGCTGATTTTGAAACTCAACAATCATGACACCCTGCACGACGAAAAGGACCCGCTTTCTTCAGTGACGGGCAGTGTTAAGGACGCATTGCATCTGGGATGCGTGGCCATCGGTTTCACAATCTATCCCGGATCGGCCAACTCCCGCGTTATGTATGAAGAACTGCGGGAACTCTCAAGGGAAGCCAAAAGCCACGGGCTGGCGGTTGTGGTTTGGTCCTACCCTCGCGGTTCAGACATCAGCAAGGCCGGTGAAACCGGAATCGACGTTGTCGCCT
>JBJKQZ010000151.1:0-6460 GCA_046704865.1 Terriglobia bacterium | reverse complement strand
CCAGGGGATTTCTGTCACCACAGGCGGCAAAGGGACGTTTGGAATCAGGGGCCTGCTGCCCGGCACTTATGTCCTGACCTGTACGGCCCTTGGCTATGAGCCCTATGTGAAAACGGATCTGGCAATCAACTCCGGGCTGCCGGCATTTGTGCACGCCGTGATGCCGACGCAAAAGAAGGTCATCCAAAAAGTAGAAGTCCGGGCATCGGCGGTGACGGTAGCGCAACAATCCTCTGCCCCGCCGACCTCGCTCACTTCAAAGGAATTGACCACCCTTCCAATCGCCGAACAGAAGTTCAAGGCATTCCTGCCGCTGGTTCCGGGTGTAATTCGGTCCCCAAGCGGCAAGATCAGCATCAAGGGGACGGTTGAGAATCAGGGCATGCTCCTGGTGGATGGCGCCCAGGCGGTGGATCCTATTACCGGATGCTACGATATTGATCTCTCCATTGACGCCATCCAGTCTCTAAACGTTTACAAGGCACCTTTTGACGCCCAATATGGCGGGTTCTCAGGCGGGCTGACCACCATTGAAACCAAGGCCACTTCCTACAAGTGGGGCTGGGACATGAACGACTTCTTCCCCGGATTTCGCGGCCGAAGCGGCCACCTGGTCGGCATCAACGATTGGGAACCACGACTCAACTTTACCGGGCCCATCTGGAAAGACCGCCTGAACTTTTCGGAGTCGTTTATTTACGATATTCTTAAAATACCTGTACGCGGTCTCGCATGGCCCCACAACGAAACCAAGAAAGAAGGGTACAACTCCTTCACCACAGTCCAGTACGTATTTTCGCCCCGACACATCGCGTCATTTAGCTTCCACCTGTTTCCGCGCAAGCAGGAATACGCCAACATCAATTCGTTGGTCCAGCAACCCGCGTCCTCAAACATTTCAGAGCGCGGCTTCTCACTCCAGGGCAATGACAGCTACCAGTTCAAGTCCGGTGGTATTCTCAACAGCATTTTCAAGTACACCAAATTTGACGCCGATTCGCACGGCCAGGGCCCGGAAGCGATGCTCGTCACGCCCAATGGCTATGGCGGGAATTATTTCAACTCCTGGGCACGATCGAGCGACCAGGAAGAAGGCAACATCAATTATCGCCTTCCCGGCTGGCACTGGCTTGGAAAACACCGTACTGAATTGGGCGGCGACCTCATTTATCGCTCATATACTGGCAACAGCCAGTCACATCGCGTGCTGGTGACGCGGCAGGATGGTACGATTGCCGAACAGATCGATTTTCTGGGTCCAGGCGGGGTTCCTACAACCCAATCACCCGCACTATTTTCAACACAAAATGCCGAGGGGGCAGCGTACCTGGGCGATCACTGGATGATGACGGACAACGCTTCAGTCGACTTCGGCTTCCGCTATTATGGGCAGGCCGTGGGCGACCCCATCACTTTTTCTCCGCGCATGGGAGTTGTTTATTCCCCCGGCAGGAGCGGCAAGACGATTGTGAGAGCGGGAATCGGTATCTTCAAATCCCGCATTCCCCTGCTTGCAGCTGACTTTAACAGCAATCCAGTGCGCGTAATCTCACAGTTTGACGAGCAGGGGAATATTCTGGGATCGCCCATTTCTTACCAGAACCAATGCGCCACAAGAATCCGGACGGGGTTGCAGTTGCTCCCCGATTGTTCGGACCTTGATGCTACGCCCTACAACCTGACGTGGCGGGCCGAGTTTGACCGTCAGATCACCAACCACATCGCTTTCCGTGGCAGCTATTTGAGTAGCAGCACGTACAAAGATTTTGTCCTGAATCCGCTGCAGACTTCTCCGACCGAAGGCATGCTCCTGCTCTCCAACCGCGGCGCCGCTCGCTATCATGAATTCGAAGCCATGGTAAGCTACCGCGACGACAGGGGAAATGAGTTGAATACCTCATACGTGCGTAGCAGAAGCATCGGTGACCTGAATTCCATGTCCCATATTTATGTGCCCTTCGAGCTGCCGGTTATTCGTCCTGACGTGTACTCAAACCTTGATGCCGATGTGCCTGACCGCATGATTTCATGGGGGATTTTCCACCTTCCGGAGAAGATCGTCTTCGCGCCAATCATAGACCTGCATACAGGATTCCCCTGGTCCAAGGTCAACGTGCTGCAGAACTATGTTGGCGCAGCCAACAGCAACCGTTTCCCGACGTTCTTCTCGTTCGACTTCAAAGTCTGGAAGATTCTGCCGCTGCCCCACTGGCTGCCCTGGGGCGGTGGATTCAAGCTGCGATGGGGCATTGGAGTTCGCAACCTGACAAACGCGCGAGATCCGCGGGACGTGTACAACAACATTACATCACCCAATTTTGGAGATTTTGTGGGCTTCCAGCACCGCGTACTAGAAATCAATGTTGATACGGGGCAATTAATGTTGTTCGAACTTCCTACGCCGTGCGCAAAGATGGGTTCCCTGCCCCGGCCGTTACACCGAATGGACTGCACGAGGCGCGAAATATTTGTTTGGATGTAGCTAATGGCCCAAAACCAGATTGCCGCAACTCAAGCTGGCTCAACGGAGCCCAAGCCCTCGCCTCTGGGTAATGCTCGCAAGGCCTTGCCGTGGGTTTTGCTCAGCCTGATGTGGCTTGCCGTTTACTTTCAGGGCGCATTCCGGCCTCCGTTGCTGGATGACGCCGATTCCACCCACGCTGAAGCTGCCCGCGAGATGTACAGAGCGGGCAACTACGTCACCCTGCACGTAAACGGCGTCCGCTATCTTGAAAAGCCTCCCTTTCCATATTGGCTGGTGGCATTCGGGTTCAAGGCATTTGGAGTTTCGGAATTCGCCGTTCGACTCCCCATCATTCTTTCCATCCTGCTGCTGATTGGGCTTGGCGCCCTCTGGGGATTGCGGGCTTTTGGCGACCGCGGAGGAATCTACTCCGGGTTGTTTGTGGCAACGTGTATTGGCTGCTTTCTCTTTACCCGGATTTTTATACCCGACGTCATTTTGAGCCTGTTGATTGCGATGGCTCTCTATTTCTTTCTTTCCGCGCTCGATTCAGGCCGCGAGAAGGAGTGGCGCTGGTATGCAGCCTACGCCATAACCGCCCTGGCCGTATTAACCAAGGGGCTGGTGGCGACGGTCTTTGTGGGCTTCCCGGTGATTGGCTACCTGCTGCTCACCGGTGAGTGGCGGCGATGGCGGGAGTTGCGCCTTGTCAAAGGAATCGCCATATTCCTCCTGGTGGGCGCGCCATGGCACATTCTGGCGGGCATTCGCAACCATGGTTTCTTCTGGTTTTATTTCATCAATGAACAGTTCCTGCGCTTCCTTGGTGAACGCTATCCGCACGACTACAACAAATTGCCTCCACTCCTCTATTGGGGACTGCACCTGGTGTGGCTGTTCCCGTGGAGCCTTTATTTCCCGCTGGTTTTTCGCGACCTGAAGCGCGACATCACTGCCGTGCGAAAACCTGGCGGGCTCAATTTCGCCACTCGTACCCGGGCGCTATGCTGGGTGTGGGCAGGGGTTGTGCTGGTCTTCTTTTCATTCTCAACCAACCAGGAGTATTACACTTTCCCGGCTTATCTTCCGCTGCTCCTGCTGATCGCCGGCAGCCTTGCGCGCGAAGAAGAGCAGCAACGCACCAGCCGATGGACGATTCTGGGCAACAGCCTGTACGCCATTGCAGGGGTGGTCGCCGGAGTGGTGCTTGTAGGAGCGTTGTGGGCATCACGGAACGTTCCGCCCACAGCGGACCTCGGCCAGTTGCTCGTCCATCGCGACGTGGCACATGATACGCTCTCCATGTCAAAATTCTTTGACCTGACGACTTCCGCATTTGCGGCGCTGCGCCTGCCGGCTGGGCTTGCCGCCGCCGCGCTGCTATTCGGCCCGCTCACGGCGCTCATTCTGCGCATCCGGAAAAAGAAAGTGGCGGCCACCTGGACAACCGGCATTGCTACGGCGGTCTTCCTGGTGGCAGCCCAGCTTGCGTTTGTCAGGTTTGGGCCTTTTCTCTCATCCAAGCGGTTGGCTGATGTGATCAAGAGCAATGAGAAGCCCGGCGATCTGGTGATGATCTAGGGGGACCAGGCCTATGGATCGTCCATGCTGTTCTACCTGAAGCGACACATCGACCTGGTGAATGGACGAACAACTTCAATGTGGTTTGGCTCAACATTCCCCGATGCGCCGCATATTTTTCTGAATGATGCAGACCTGCTCCGCGACTGGAAAGGCACCCATCGCGTCTTCCTGTTTGTCCCGCCCAGGCAGCTCGACAGGGTGGATAAGATTCTCCCGCAGCCTCGCTATGTGGTTGCGAAGAGTTCAGGAAAAGTTATCTACAGCAATCAACCCTGATGGAATTCTAGACCGCGCAGCCCGCGTTGCTGGACCCGGTCTCTCCTGGCCGGTCAATGGGAACCATCCGGCCGCCTGAGATCAGTCGGTAACGCTCCCCGCGCCAGTGAACTTCTGAGCCGGAAAAACTTCCACACCACAGAATGAATCCCAGCAGGTCGCGAACAGGATAAAGCCAGCAGTAAAGCGCGGAATTGCGGTCGCGGGTTACGCCCCATCCCACCGCCAGCGACTGTATCACCCGATTGGCATACGCCGCCGCCAACAATCCCAAACCGAGCGCCCAGTTGCCGGCCAACCATCCTGCCACAAGACCCAGCAAACCAAAAGGCATGGCGAACGTGAGCCCGGTGCCAACATGGCCCTGCGGCCGCGAATAGCGTGAGCTCTTCATCCATCGGAGCTGATGCAGCAGAGACTGCCGCGCAGTCCGGTTCAGAACAATGTGGTCAATCACGTGATGCGAAAGCACCACTTTGCTGCCAGCCTCGTGCGTCAGTGCTCCCATGACAAAATCGTCGGCGCAGTAATCCCGCAGCACTCCGAATCCACCCCAGGCGTCCAGCACGCTCTTCCGGACGACCATGGTGGGCCCCAGTGCGAATTTCATTCCTTCCAGCAGATTCGCCACCAGGACGCCGGAGGACATTTCGATGGACATCCCCAGACCTTCCAGCAGCGACCAGAAGCCTCCCGTGCAAACTCCGCGATAGAGACACGTGACCATGCCGACATTTCCATCCAGCATCGGTTGCACGACCTGCTGGAGGTAATCCGGCCCGACGCGCACGTCGCTGTCACTGATCACCACCACCGGGTGCGATATCAGCGGCGCCATCTTCTCCATCAGATAGACCTTGGCGTTCGGATATTCGGGATCACCGGATAAAACGGTCCGTGCTGGAATCTGCGGATATTTCCGCCGGAGCGAATCAACGACTCGTAGCGCCGGATCGTCCGCGGTCCTGGCGCCGAAGATAAGTTCATAGACCGGATAATCCTGATGGAAGAAACCTTCGAGACATTCTTCCAACAGCGGCTCCATGCCATGCAGGGGCTTCAAAAGCGTCACTGCCGGCATCGCTGCTTTTCCTTTAGGCAGGCCGGCGCCCCGGGCCGTGGCGCGGAAACGTACCGCTCCAATCACCGCCAGAAACAGATAAACGGTAGATGCCAGCAGCCCTGCTACAGCAATGATCAGGATAATATGTTCAAGCATGAGGAATGCAAGATGATCTTGCGGCTTCTATCATAATTCAGGCGGGATTCATCAGGCCAGAGTATGTGGTCTGGCAGTATTCGGGGCGGGATAAATCAGTCCTTGGTAGGAACGGGGCTCAGACGGCCCTTGCGAACGTAGAATTCCGCACCGCGCCACTCAATCCGCCTGGTGAAAAAGCTGGCGGTAAGGATGAAGAATGCCAGAGCGTCCCATGCAGGAACCAGCCACAATTTCCTGCGGAGGAGTGGATCTTTAAGTCCCCAGACGCCCACCGTCCAGGCCACCGCAAGACGAAGTGCAAGATACGCTCCCAGAAAACCAGTTGTACCTTCCCACGAATGCTGCACCAGAGTTGCAGCCACCACCCAGGGCAACGCCTGCGTCTAAAGCCTGCCCAACTGCCCCCACGGGCGCGAGTTGGTGACCCCAACGGCCCATCGAAGCTGGTGTTTGACGGCCTCTACGGCTCCCTGTGAGGGCGAAACTGTCGCCACGGTGTACGGAATCAGCTCAACATCATAACCGTGGTCAACAATCCGCCGCCCCAGTTCAAAATCGTCGGAAAAGCAATCCGCAATGCCCTCAAATCCGCCAATCTCCTTTAACCGCTGGGCGGAAACTGCGATAGTGGCCCCGAGGGCAAATTTCACACCCTCCATTTGCCGGGCGACAAGAACGCCGGCCAGGAAGTCAGACGTCAGGCCAATAGCCTCGATCTCAGAACCCAGTTTAGCTTCCGCCTGCATATGGTACATGCAGGTGACAGCCCCAACCCTCCGGTTGCGGATCGGGCTCACTACAGCCGGGAGATAATCAGGCCGGACGCGAATATCGCTGTCGCTGATGACGAGAATGGGATGTTGCGCTTCCTGTGACAATCGGCAGAGCTTGCGAACTTTGCTGTTCCAGCCCTT
>JBJKQZ010000150.1:0-8064 GCA_046704865.1 Terriglobia bacterium | reverse complement strand
TCTATTGGGACCACATCTTCTTTACCACCAGCGACCGCCTTGTCCATCCAGGTCCGGAAATTGCGCCGGAGTATGCCAATCTTCATTTCCGCGGGTTTTCCACCCCGGTCAGCGACCCCACCCATGTCCGTCCGGACTATTACGAGTACGCCGACCTGATGGGCCACGCACCCTGGAACCCCATGCGGGGCCTCTATACGCGCTATGGCAGCGTGGAGGCTCTGGTCAGCAAAGCGGACAGCCGCCTGGTGGTGATGTCCACCGGAGACGAGATGACGGTACGCTTCAGCGCCGCCAGCCTTCCGCAGCTCCGGCAGGGATGGGTCCGGTCATTCTTCCTGGACGCCAGCGGGTATGCAAAAGACGGTGAACCCAACACGGCGGACTTCGCCACCGTCGCGCCGCTTCCCTTCCGGTCAATGTCGAATTATCCGCCCGCGCCGGAAGAGCGCGTTCCCACCGACCCCGCGTACCGGGAGTATCTGCGCAAGTATCAGACGCGGCCGTCGTATCAGTTGATTCCATCGCTCGCGCCGCCCGTGAAGTAATCGTTCCGGAACAGGCGGGACGGATTTGCTAAAGGTCGCTGTTCAGTGAAGTTGTGATGGATGAAGAAGGTTGGGGCGTCCAGACGAAGAAATGCCCATCTCCGGAATCTGCGGGCCAATGATTAACCGTGGCGTCCGGCGCAATTTGATGGGGAATGCTCGCAAATGACCAACGGAGGAAAAAACAAAGGTATCGACCTTCATGGCTCAAGAGCCACGAAAATTTTACCCTTTCCTTTCTCCATTCACACTGCGTCCTCTGCCGAAACCGGCAGGCCGGATCCCCGGCGAGTTAAACAGGCCGATAACCATGTCCACACCCTAAAAGCGGCCATGGGCCCGTCTATTGGACGCGGTTTGAAGATTCCGCGGTCGGGAGCGAAGCAGCCGGTGCTAACAAGCCCAGCCCTTGCAGGAGAAAAATGGTTCGCTGTGCGGCATCCCGCCAAACAAGCTGGCAGCTTTCTCCCTGGCAGTTCTGGACATAAACATCCCCCCCCGAATATTCCAGGCTGCAATTTTTGAAAATACAGTTCACGAACACACCATCATCGAGGATAACGTGTTGATTTTCGAAAGTTCTGTCTTCGTATCGAGTCATACCCACGAACCGATTCCTCTGGTGAAGCACCTAGAAATTCAGCCAATTGCTGCCCCCTCCACACTTCCACGCTGCCGGAAGGATTCTTTAAGCAAGCGTGGAGCCGTGAGACTATCACTTGCGCACGCACGATGCAATCGTACAGCGATCACTAATAACTGGCCAATGACTTTGCGATTGAGTACCATGTATCATCCTAAACAATCAGAGTTTGCGGGACCCAACCCAAACTCAAAACAGTCCCTTAACCACTGCGGGGCTGCCAAAACTCCCTGCTGCCGCAGGCGAGGGCCTTTCCACCATGTTCGCCACATACACGCGCAACCTTGCCATGGCGCCGGAATGCAATTGCGACACCCTCGATTCATCAATCCGGAGCCGCCGGCCAATCTCTTTCATCGTCAGCGCATCCTTATAGTAAAAAATGATGATGGCACGTTCCCGCTCCGAGAGACATGCGAGGGCGTGCGAAATGAAGTCACTCTGTTCGCGCCGATAACACAGCGCAAAGGGATTGGCGTCCGCCGAGGCGGGAAGGTCTTCTTCGTTCACTCGCCGGCTGATCTCCTGCGGGATTTTAGAGCTTGCGCCTTCAAAACCCAGCCTTTGCAATTCGCCAACCTGCTCATACCACTTGCTCAGGCTCAAACCCATCGCCTCGGCCATCTCCGCGTCACCAGCCGGACGCCCCAGATTGCGTTCAAGTTTCTGGCAAGTCGATTCAATTCTCTTAATCCTGCGCCGCATATCGCGGGAGGCATGGTCCTGGTCTCGCAAGGAATCCAGTATCGCCCCGCGGATCCGGTACCGCGCGTAGCTCTCGATCGTGACGCCCTTGGACGAGTCAAATTTCCGGACTGCATCAATCAATCCCACTGTACCATCGCTCACCAGATCGTCCAGTTCGATGTGCGCTGGAAGACGTCCGCGGAGCTGCAGAGCGATGCGCTTAACAAGCGGCAGCAGCCTCACCACCAGATTATTGGAGGCCTCCGAATCGTGTGAAGGACCGCGACTTTTTGCTGCGCGTGAAGTCCTGGCAGAACAAACCCGACTGCGGCGCGACCTCGGTGCTCCGACTCGCCGCCGGCAGGTCTGGTTTTCATCCTGTTCTTGAATTGAACCTGAAGGAACTGCAAATTGAATCGCCAAGTTAACACCTCCCAAAGGATTTTCGGCCGCGCCCATGGGCAGAATCCCTGTTCAGCGAGAAACCGCTCCGCACCCGAATGGCCCTCGCGGAACCGGGTGCGACGACATATAAAGCACGGGGTGTGCCAACTCGGCTTCGAGGCTAGAAGAGAGGCATGTTTCGGTTGGACAGGCCCTACCAAAACAAAGGATCAGCGATGCAACGGATCTGCCGAAAGCATCGTGGAGGGTCCGAAAATGAATCTTCCCTTCCCTCTTCAAAAGCCGTGCTTTCATAAAGTTAAAAGCTGCACTGCCTCACTGATTCACAGACTCGACGCCGAGCAAAGCTGTCAGACTTACACTGCCCGGCAACCTGTGGAAAGAAGTTTGAAAAAAAATAATCACTTCGAATCAATACGGACCGTTAAAGCGTGCAACAGGCTAGAGAATTTCAAATCGGGAATGGGAAAAGCCTGGGGATCGCCCGTTTCGACAGAATTGATTAGAGGCATTTCATGAGAATCCCCTATTGCTTTGCTTGTGGGGTGGGCGCTGCTCGAAACAAAGGACGTGGGCATGAGCGGAAGGTCCAAATCAGGAACGATTCCCATTTTGGGAATTGTTCCCAAGGCTTCTGCTGGCCCGAAATTCTGCTATTGGAGAGTTCGCGAGCACGAATAACTTGCTCTAGAGAAAAAAAGGAAAAGAAAGTAAGCGCTCCTGTCGAGATTCGCACATGCCGTGTGAGAAAAATCACGAGCGTTAGTTCACATGGGGGCCTGCCGCCAGGCAATCACGCAACGCGGAGATTGCGCCCGTCATTTCAGGTCAACCTTGAAGTGAGCGGGTCCCGGATTGGGTTCTAATTTTGGAAAGATGATTCTGCCAATGTGTAAGATTCGTGAAGATTAAGAATACCTTTTGCAAATTTTCGGTACATCGTGTATATTCTCTGGTTTCATTGTGCTGTCAGTCGAAGAGTGAAGGCCTCGAGGGGCGAGGTCATACCCATTAACGCAAAGATGATTTAGAGTAAGCTGACTTACTCGATTACCGCAGTTTGTTATTCTGCAGGCTTGCTTGTAGGGCTCTCAAAATGTCTCAAATCTTTCATCGCAGCATGAACGCCGTTGCCAAGGCGAGCATTTATGGCATAGTTCTCATTGTTGCTCTGATTGGCTATGTCAGTTGGCAGGTGAACCAGTCCTCTTATTTCACCTATATTCAGCGCCCGATTCCGCAACCCGTTCCATTCAGCCACGAACACCACACGGCTCAGCTTGGAATTGATTGCCGCTACTGTCACACTTCAGTAGAGACCTCGTGGTACGCTGGCCTTCCGCCAACTCACACCTGCATGTCCTGCCACTCACAGCTTTGGACGAACGCCGCGATGCTGGAGCCAGTGCGCGCCAGTTACAGGACCGGAGAGTCGATCCTCTGGAACCGGGTCAACGCCCTTCCCGACTTCGTCTACTTCAACCACAGCATTCATATCAGTAAAGGTATCGGCTGCACCACGTGCCACGGCCAGATTGGAGAGATGCCCATAACATGGCGGGGACACACTCTTTACATGAGATGGTGCGTCAACTGTCATAAACATCCGGAGCGCTATGTAAGGCCAAAGAAGGATGTTTTTGATCCAATTTACATTCCTCCTTCAGACCAGATTGCCATGGGGCGAAAGCTGGTTAAGGAGTACAAGATAAAGAGTCTGACAAGTTGCGACACGTGCCATCGTTAAACCGCACACATAGGGATGATCAATGAAGGATAAGAACTTCATCGACCTGGCCTCAGTTCGGGCAGGTCTGGAAAAGGACGGCAACAAACGCTTCTGGAAAAGCCTGGATGAACTGGCTGACACAGAAGAGTATCAGAGACTTGCGCGTCAGGAATTCCCCAAGAACCCTCCTGTCAAACCGGAGCAATCGGGCATCAGCCGCCGCAACGTGCTGAAGCTGATGGCTGCTTCTGCCGGGCTGGCAGGGCTTACAGCCTGCACAAAGCTTCCGATCGAACATATAGCACCCTATGTGAGACCGGCGGAAGAGTTTGTCCCGGGCCATCCGCTCTTTTACGCCACCTCCATGCCCCGCCCCGAAGGAGGGGCGCTTGGACTGTTGGTAAAGAGCAACATGGGTCGTCCCACCAAGGTGGAGGGCAACCCTGACCATCCTGGAAGCCTCGGGAGCACAGACGTCTTCGGACAGGGATCGGTGCTTGATTTCTGGGACCCGGATCGGGCCCAGGCCATCCTGCACGACGGCGCAATCGCTAATTACAGTGAATTCCTTGAATTGCTGAGCCAATTGCGCAACATCTATGTGACCCAAAAGGGCGCGGGCTTCCGAATCCTGACGGAAACAGTAACCTCACCAACGCTGGGAAGCCAGCTCAAGGCCCTGCTGGCTGATTTCCCTGAGGCCAAGTGGTATCAATACACGCCGGTCAACCGATCAGCGGAGCGTGAAGGCATTCGCGCGATCTATGGGCAGTACCAGAGCGTGTATTACACATTTGACAAAGCGGACGTGATCGTTTCGATCGACTCGGATTTCCTCTGCTCCGGACGCGGCGGTGTGCGCTATGCCCGTGATTTTGCTGACAAACGGCGCATCACGGACACTCACAGCACCATGAACCGCCTTTATGTTGTGGACTCGATGGCCACAATCACCGGTGGATCGGCCGATCACCGCATACCCTTGAAGCCCAGCCAGATTGAAGGCTTTGCCCGGGCTCTCGCAAGTGCCTTGGGCGTTCAGGGAGTCGCAAGTGGCGTTCAGGCGCCCTCCGAAGCACCTCCGGATTGGATTCCCGCGATTGTTCACGACCTTCAACAGCATCGCGGCGCAAGCATTATCATTGCTGGCGAACAGCAGCCGCCAGTCGTCCACGCTCTTGCGCATGCAATGAATGCGGCCCTCGGGAACGCAGGATCAACCGTTATTTACACCGACCCGATCGAAGCCCAGCCCGTCAATGAAATGGATTCTATCCGTGAGTTGGTCGGCGAAATGAACGCGGGGAAAGTGGATACCCTGCTGATCATCGGCGGGAACCCGGTGTACAACGCTCCTGTAGATCTGGCATTTGAGAAAGCGCTCAACCAAGTCAAACTACGCATTCGTCTTGGCATCTATAACGACGAAACCTCTTACCAGTGCCATTGGTTTGTCCCCCAGACACATTTCCTGGAATCTTGGAGCGACGAACGGGCCCATGACGGCACCGCCTCCATTGTCCAGCCGCTGATTGCACCTCTCTATGAAAACAGGTCTCCGCATGAAGTTCTGGGAGCCCTCCTCGGGGATCCGGGGCGCACCCCGCACCAGTGGATACGAAGCTATTGGTCAGACCAGAAGCTTGCAACGCCTGTTGAGTATGAAACGTTCTGGGAAACCTCACTTGAAAAAGGCGTCATAGCCGGAACCGCGCTCCCACCCAGGGCGTTGAAAGTAAAGGGTGACCTGAGCAGCGTTTTAGGACAGGCTTCAGCGACTTCGACACCAGGAGCAATGGAAATTTCGTTCCGGCCTGATCCGACAATCTGGGACGGCGCTTACACCAACAATTCCTGGCTCCAGGAACTCCCCAAGCCGCTGACCACCATGACCTGGGACAACGCAGCTTACATCAGCGTAAAGACAGCCGAAAAACTGGGCGTCACGAATGATGATGTGGTGGAGCTTTCCTATAAGGGGCGTAAGCTTCGCATGCCGGTATGGGTCCTTGCCGGGCACGCCGATGATAGCATAACGGTCACTTTCGGTTATGGGCGCTCCCGCGCTGGCAGAGTCGGCAACGGGACAGGATTCAATGCCTACTCCATCTGGACATCAGACAAGCCGGGCTTTGGTCCAATTTCGAAGCCCAGCAAGACCGGCGACCGCTACCTGCTTGTCACCATGCAACGGCACGACATCGTGAACAAGGATGGGCATAAAGAAGAGTTTGAAAGCGAAAATGCTTTTGACCGCGATCTGGTTCGCGTAGCAAGCCTTGATGAATTTCGTTCCAAGCCAGACTTTGCGGCTGATCCCCCGGAAGAAACGACCCAGGCGCCCAACCTGTATCCGAAATACGACTACAGTACGGGATACCAGTGGGGGATGTCCATCGATTTGAACAGTTGCGTCGGCTGCAACTCCTGCGTCATAGCCTGCTACGCAGAGAACAACATTGCCGTTGTGGGCAAGGAACAGGTTAACGACGGCCGCATCATGCAATGGATCCGTGTGGACACTTACTGGCGCGGCAGCCTGGAAAACCCCGAAACTTATCACGTGGTTATGCCCTGCATGCATTGTGAAAATGCGCCCTGCGAGTATGTCTGCCCGGTCGGCGCCACCATGCACAGTCCCGAAGGGCTTAACCTGATGATTTACAACCGCTGTGTCGGGACCCGCTATTGCACCAACAACTGTCCGTACAAGGTTCGCAGATTCAATTTTGAATTGTACTCAGACTGGCACACGCCCAGCCTTTACGGAGTGCGAAATCCGGATGTCACGGTGCGCAGCCGCGGCGTTATGGAAAAGTGCACTTACTGCGTGCAGCGCATCAAGGAAGCTGAGATCCGGACACAGGTTGAGAACCGCAAGATTCAGGACGGCGAAGTCATCACCGCCTGCCAGCAGGCTTGTCCCACTCAGGCCATCGTCTTTGGAAACATCAATGATCCCAACAGTAAAGTTGCAAACCTTAAAGCTCAATCGAGGAAATACGTCTTGTTAGCGGAATTGAACGTTCGTCCACGAACTTCGTACTTAGCACGGTTGCGGAATCCGAATCCGGAGATCAAGGAGTAAGGGGATGGCTGCAATAGAACCCGAAAATGTGGGTACCATGGTTTCCCCGGGCAGCGACGTCCTTGCTCCCGGCCATTCCTATGGTTCGGTAACTGACAAAATCAGTTCCATCGTCCTGACCCGTGGAACCGGAAATAAGTACAAGGTCGGCTTTGGCATGGCAGTGGCGTTGTTGCTGCTGCTGAACTTTGGCGTCACCGTCCTGATGGCTATCGGCGTCGGAATCTGGGGAATCAACATCCCTGTCGGATGGGGATTTGCCATTACCAATTTCGTCTGGTGGATCGGAATCGGCCACGCCGGCACATTGATTTCCGCCTTCCTGCTCCTGATGCGCCAGCAGTGGCGCACTTCCATCAACCGCTTTGCTGAAGCCATGACGCTTTTTGCGGTGGCCTGTGCGGGCACTTTTCCTCTGTTGCACATGGGCCGCCCGTGGTTGTTCTACTACCTGCTCCCCTATCCTGACACGATGGGCGTGTGGCCGCAGTTCCGCAGCCCGCTGGTGTGGGACGTTTTCGCCGTCTCAACTTACGCCACCGTTTCTCTGCTGTTCTGGTATGTCGGTTTGATTCCTGACCTGGCAACGCTCCGTGACCGGGCCACCAAGAAGTTCAAGCAGGTTATTTACGGTGTTTTTGCGCTGGGATGGCGCGGCTCAGCCCGCCATTGGAAGCGCTATGAAATGGCGGGGCTCCTGCTGGCTGGACTGGCAACGCCGCTGGTTGTTTCCGTCCACACCGTCGTGAGCTTCGATTTCACCATTGCGATTGTTCCCGGCTGGCACAGCACGATCTTTCCTCCTTACTTTGTCGCCGGCGCTATCTATTCCGGGTTTGCCATGGTCATCGCGCTGGCCGTTCCTCTGCGCAAGTATTATGGCCTGGAAGATTTCCTCACCATCCGCCATCTCGACAACATGGGCAAGATGATGCTGGCCACCGGCATGATTGTTGCTTATAGC
>JBJKQZ010000149.1:0-4108 GCA_046704865.1 Terriglobia bacterium | reverse complement strand
GCCGTTGAGGATTCTTATTGCCATTTACTGAGGATTGCATAACACAGTGACGAGCATTCGTAGCGCCGGCATCTTGCCGGCCTTGAAAATTGCCGCCGGGACGGCGGCGCTACAATTGCGAACCGTCCCTATATTTTGCAAACATCTGTAGAAAGGATAAAACGTGAAACTAGTCGCTTATGAGGTGGGCAAGCAGCCGGCCCTGGGAGTTGTCCAGAAGGAATGGATTGTCGGTGTCAGCCCGGCCATCCAGTTGCTGCAAAAGAAACGCGTGCCGCGGGCGCTTGCACAGAATGCAAGCTTCAAGAAAGCTTCACAACGGGTGCTGGACGCTGGCGCAGCGCCCAGGGACATGATCGAATTGCTCGGTCGCGGGCAAGCTTGGGGGAAATCGCTGGCTACCGTTACCGGGGGGCTGGTGAAGGGGATCGATCCCGCCAAGGCACCGAAAGGGCTCTTCACGCCGCTGGCCAAGGCGCGCTTGCTGGCCCCCATCCCCAAACCGGGCAAGATTACTTGCGTCGGTTTGAACTACGCCGATCACGCGCGCGAGCAGGGCCATGAACCTCCCAAGTCGCCCATTTTTTTTCTGAAGGCGGGCAATACCATTTGCGGCCCGGGCGATCCTATTCACCTGCCGCCGAATTCCTCTCAGGTGGATTATGAAGCTGAATTCGCGGTTGTGATGGGGAAGAAAGGGAGCCGAATTCCCGAAGAAAAGGCCTACGATTACGTCGCCGGATACATGATTCTGCATGACGTCAGCGCGCGCGACCTGCAGTTTTCTGACGGCCAATGGTATCGCGGAAAGAGTTGCGATACTTTTGCTCCCACCGGCCCCTGGATTGTGACCCGGGACGAGATCAAGTATCCGCATAATCTGCGCATTTCCCTTACGCTGAACGGCGAAGTGATGCAGGACTCCAACACCTCCAATCTGATTTTCAGTGTGCCGTTCCTGATCAGCTATCTTTCCCAGTCTTCAACGTGGGAAGTGGGTGATCTGATCTCTACCGGAACGCCGCCCGGAGTTGGAGTGTTCCGCAAGCCCCAGGTGTTTTTGAAAGCCGGTGACACGGTAAGCGTCACCGTCGAGGGGCTCGGCACACTGACGAACACGGTTGTAGGGCCGTAAGGAAATTGCGTCGAAGGCGGGATAATCTGGCCCGGGACTTATCTTTTAACAGAGGGTGCTATTCCTGGGCCAGACGAGCCTTGGCTGCTTTGGGTAGAGCGTTGTAAAGCGCCAGGAAGACACCGTTGGTCCAACCAAAACCCACCACATTGGTTTTGTATCCCACCTGAACATTGGTTTCGGAAGACCTTGTATCGACGTTGTACTTTTCCCGGATGGTTCCGTCTCTGCGGAAGTTATCAAGGACCATGGAAAGGAATTGCAGGGAAATGCCGTTGGCTTCAGCTTCGTAGCCATATCGCCGCAGGCCCTCGATGGCGATCAGTTGGATTGGCGCCCAGCCGTAAGGGGCGTCCCATTGGGCTCCGGTATTGGCCATGCTCATCACGATACCGCCCGGCCTGTCGAAAGCCGGCAGGCTCTTGACAATGGCCTTTGCCTGCTCGGGCGTGGCAAGACCTGTCCAGAGCGGATAGAAGGTTGTCGCGTAAGAGTACCTGGACTGCTTTTTATTTTCAAAATCATAGTCGAAATAGAGGCCGTACGATGGGCTCCACAAGTACTGGTCGATTTCCTTTTGGCGGTTTTCGGCAAGTTCCTGCCACTTGGCCGCCGCATCTTTCTGCCCGAGTTTATTGCTCATCCATTCCAGGTCTTTTTCAGTTTTGTAAAGCAGGCTGTTTAGTCCCACCGCCGCAAAATCTTCCGTGCTGGCGCCGAATGGCCCAAAACGGAAAGAGACATCGAATCCTGATTCGCGCATACTCCGGTCACCCTTGTAAAAGCTGGGCGTCAGGGCAAACTTTTCGACGGGTTCGTCCAGAATTTTGGAGTGCTTCTTTTTTTTCTCGATATCGAGATCCAGGGCAAACTCTGGCCCCATGATTTTTGACTTGTTCTCTCCTTTATGGACCTGTTGGAGAAAGGGCTGGCTGTTCTCCGGATGAAGGAGGAAATAGCTGGCTACGTTTTCATAATACTGCCGCGCATCTGCTCCCAGTTCCGGCACCGGACCATTACCCAGCCCGTAGAATCGTGAAAGTCCCGTCGACCCCGCCAGATGAGGAGGTTCGGTCCAGAAATGATAGTTTTTGACAGCATGTTCATAGGCTGTCTGCAGCCAGGCTTTGTCAGCCTGTCCACTGGCTTGCTCAGCGTTATAAACCGCACGGATCATTGCAGACAGAAACGGCGGCTGCGAACGCGTCAGGTAATAGGTGCGATTGGCATTCAGAACACCGCCGTAGTGATCAATCTCGAAGAAAAAGTTGTCAACAATTTCACGAGCCAGATCGATCCTTCCGTCTTCAATAAGTCCGCGAATGATGAAGTAACTGTCCCATCCGTACATCTCATTGAACATTCCGCCCGGCACAACGTAGGGTTTGGGCAGATAGAGGAGCCCTTGTGGCTTGATTGCGTTGACGTCGATGTCTCCCAGTTTTTTGATGACAGTGGGCAGGTTCTGCACTTGAAGGCTGCATGCTGACTCCGCAGTCTTGAGGGGACCCGGGGCGGGATAGTCATCCGGGAGATAGAGGACTGACTTCGCATTCGTTTTGGGGTCCGTAAAGGTTCGGCATTCGGTCATTGACCGGGTAAGGGTGTTCCAGCCACTGGAAATGTACTGCAAGATCTGCTGAACACCTGCGGGCGCCTGTGTGCTGCTGGCGCGGATGAAGGGCGGGGAAATGAGTGCAAATCCCACTAATACAATGACATATAATGAAATTGACCGGCGGTTGAGTATTTTCTTCATATGTAAAGCACTATAGTATTGCCATCCTGCATCTTCAACCCTTGTTTCGCACCGTGGTTTGCCGCGGTAACTGGCAGCAGCAGGGCACATCTGGTTTTGTTGACCCCGCAGAGGTTTTTCTGTCAGAATTCTTGAGGATCAAGACTATGTCAAGCACACTTCCACGGCCTCATGAAATACTTGCTGCTGCAAGGCTGGAGCATGTTCGTTATGCCATCCGTGACCTTGCTGTTCTGGCGGAGGATCTGACTCGCCAGGGCAAACAGATTCTTCCTCTCAATATCGGTGACCCGGTGATTTTTGACTTCCCGACGCCGCCCCATTTGATTGAGGCCGCTGCCAGGGCTATGCGTGACGGCCACAACGGATATGCCCCGTCGATCGGCGAACCCAAAGCGCTTGAGGCAATCCGCGCTGAGGCGGAGAGAAAAGGCATCCGTAACATCCAGAGCGTCTTTGTTACCGAAGGAGTCAGTGAAGCGGTGGATATCGTCCTGACGGCCCTTCTGGAGCCGCAGGAGAACATCCTGACGCCGTTGCCTGACTATCCGCTGTATGACGCTGTCCTGGCTAAACTCAGCGCCCATACAAATCCCTACAGCCTTGATGAGAGCAATGACTGGCAGCCCGATGTTGACCATCTGGAAAGCCTGATTACAAAAGAAACTCGCGGGCTGGTAGTCATCAACCCCAATAATCCCACGGGCGCCGTCTACTCGCGCACCACGCTTGAAAAGATTGTGGAAGTCGCGCGGCGGCACAACCTGGTTATTTTTTCCGATGAGATTTACGCAAGGCTGATTCTGGATGACGAGCCCCACATCTCGATTGCCAGCCTGGCTCCCGACGTTCCCGTCGTCACTTTTGGCGGGCTTTCCAAGGAGTATCTCGCGCCCGGCTGGCGTGTGGCGTGGGGCATTGTGAGCGGCGATCCGGCGGTGGTCACGCCTTATGTTCAGGGGATACACAAACTGCTTCGGGCAAGACTGTCGGCGAACCATCCGCTGCAATTTGCGATTCCGGCAGCTCTGGAAGGACCGCAGGATCACCTGCGTGAAGCAGTGAACAAGCTGCGGAGGCGCCGGGATCTGGTGATGGACTGGAGCCGCAAGACGTCGAGAGTCAGTTGCGTCAGTCCACGCGGGGCGTTTTATGCTTTTCCCCGCCTTGATATTCCCGAAAGCGACGATGCTTTTGTCCGCGGGCTACTGGCG
>JBJKQZ010000148.1:0-6872 GCA_046704865.1 Terriglobia bacterium | reverse complement strand
GCCTTATCCTGAGCCGCAGCGGCTGGTCGCTATCCACCAACAGGCTCCGGGTGCCGCAGGACTCGCGAACTTTTCGGAAGGGCTGCCGCTTTCGCCGTCGATGTATTTCACGTACACCGAGCACAATCGCACGTTCCAATCGCTTGGCATTTGGACTGCCGTCACAGCGAACGTTACAGGAGTGGGAGATCCCGAGCAGGTTCGGGCTTTATACGTGAGCGACGGGGTACTCGAATCTCTTGCTGTGCCCCCTGAGTTGGGGAGATGTCTTTCAGCGATCGACCAGGAGCCCCACGGAGCAAAAACGGTAATGCTCAGCTACGGATATTGGCAGCAGCGCTTCGGTGGGAGCAGCTCTGTTATCGGGCGAAGTATTGATGTTGATTCCCAACCGCGCGAAATCGTAGGGGTGATGCCGGTGGGGTTCCGCGTGGTAGGAACAGATTTCGATCTGCTGATACCGCTGGCTTTCGATCGCGGCAAACTGAAACTCGCGGGCTTTGGGTACCAGGGAATTGGGCGGCTGAAGCCCCACACGAGCATCGCGCAGGCCGACGCCGATATCACCAGGCTCATTCCCGTCTGGATGCGCTCGTGGTCCAACGGTCCCGGAACCAATCCGCTCGCCTACAAAAGATGGAGAATCACGCCCGACATTCTCCCGCTCAAGAGCGAGGTCGTTGGCAACGTGGCGAGCGATCTCTGGATCGTAATGGCGATGCTCGGCATCGTGATGCTGATTGCATGTGCCAACGTGGCGAACCTGGTGCTGGTGAAAATCGAGGCCCGTCAGCAGGAGTTGACGATTCGCGCGATGCTTGGGGCGCCCATGTCCCGAATTGTTTGCGAACTGCTGCTTGAATGCATGACCCTCGGGCTACTTGGGGGAGCAGTGGGACTGGCGCTCGCCGATGCGGGTGTGCGACTGCTGCGAGCCGCAGGACCTGCTAATCTGCCGCGGCTGAACGAGATTTCAATAGGTACGCGCACCTTTGAATTCACTCTGGGTCTCGCCGTTTTGTCGGCACTTTTGTTCGGTCTGTTCGCGGTTGTACGACATGCGCGAGGGGGGATTGCGGCTCATCTTCGCAGTGAAAGCCGTACATCGAGTTTGAGCCGCGAGCGACATCGCACCCGGAATGCCCTGGTCATCACTCAGGTAGCCATGGCTTTCGTGCTGTTGGTAAGCGCGGGATTGATGATTCGCACGTTTCAGCACTTGCGGAAAATCGATCCGGGGTTCACGGGGGCCGCGCACCTGGAGCTTATACGGATCTCCATTCCGGATACGCTCATCCCCCAGCCGCTTTCCGTTGTCCGGGCGCAAAACGATATTGTCGACAAGCTTCGAGCAATTCCCGGTGTCAATTCCGCCGCATTCGCGAGCGAGGCGCCGATGGAAGGGTTCGAGTCCAACTGGGATCAGATACTGGTCGAAGGCAAGACTTATTCCGACAAAAGCATTCCACCCCTTTATCTCTATAAATATGTCTCGCCTGGTTTTTTTCAAGCCATGGGCACCCGGCTCATTGCCGGCCGCGAACTGACCTGGACGGACGTTTATGACCTCAGACCGGTAGGATTAGTTTCGGAAAACCTGGCACGCGAGCTCTGGGGCTCGCCTGCTAACGCAGTTGGAAAGCGGTTCCGTGAATTCCCCGGCGAGCCTTGGCGCCAAGTTGTCGGCGTGGTGCAGAACGTCTTCGAGGATGGCGTAAGCAAAAAGGCGCCGGCGATCGTCTATTGGCCCACCTTGGGAAGAAATCTTTACGGACCAGAGCCCATTGATGCGCCACTTGATGCGGTACGATCCGTGACGTTCGTGGTCCGCAGCAAGCGCGCCGGCACGGAAAGCTTCCTGAGCGAGGTGCGCAGAGCGGTGTGGTCGGTGAACTCGATGCTTCCACTGGCCTCAGTGCAAACCATGCAGGTTGTTTACGACAAGTCCCTCGCTCAAACCTCTTTCGCGCTGGTGATGCTGGGAATCGCCGCAGCGATGGCGCTTTTGCTTAGCGTCATCGGACTGTACGGCATCCTTTACTATGTCGTCGGCCGGCGGACACACGAAATTGGCATTCGTACTGCGTTGGGTGCTGAAAAGCTGGATGTTTTGCAGCTTGTCGTGGGACATGGCCTTAAGCTGACACTCGTTGGTATGGCGATTGGAATCTCAGCCGCCCTGGCCATGACTCGATTTCTGTCGAGTTTGCTTTACGGCGTGAAGCCCACCGACCCACTCACCTTTGTCGCCGTTTCGCTAATTCTGATTGTTGTCGCATTGCTGGCCTGTTATATCCCCGCCCGGCGCGCGGCCAAGGTCGATCCCATGGTGGCGCTGCGATATGAATGAAGCGTGAAGTGCGAAGGATGAAGGATGAAATAGAACACGCGGCGACCTGCACATCTTCGCGAAAGGGCACGACTTCAGTCGTGCCGTATTAGAGTCCGGTTTGATTGGGGGCTTTAGCCCCTGAGCGAGGCTGGCTGTTTCAACGAAGAAGCCTCAGCGGCTGAAGCCGAACGGTGAGGGTAGCGGTTAGCGGCACGAGTAAACTCGTGCCCTTTCGCAGGGATAAGAACCGATCCAGATTTTCGTAGAGCAGCAGGAACCGCGGACCTCAGGACCGGAGGTCCACGCTGCAACTCTCGGACCGGAGTTAACGCGATGCTGAATTGGATCAGAGTGGTGGGCCGGAGGATTCGGGGGCTGGCGTCTCGCCGCCGTCTGGATGAAGATTTCCAGCAGGAACTCGATACTCACCTGGAGATGCTGACGGAAGAGAACCTGCGCCGGGGGCTGCCACTTGAAGAAGCGCGGCGCACGGCCCGGGTGCAGCTCGGCGGTGTTACTCAACTCCGCGAAACGCACCGCGAAATGTGGGGCCTGCCGTGGCTCGAAACCCTGCTTCAGGATTTACGCTACGGCCTGCGCCAATTGCGCCGCAGCCCCGGATTCAGCGCCACTGCGATTTCTATTGCGGCGCTGGGGATTGCCGCCACCTGCGTGGTCTTTGCCTTTGCGGATGCCGCTATCTTCCGCGCCCTGCCGTATCAAGATGCCTCACGGCTCGCCAACATTACTCTGACCGATTTGAAGAACGATCCTGGCTGGAGCGGAGTTTCCGTCCCAGTCTTTTTAAACTGGTCCGAGCGCGCCCGGAAAGTCGGCCAATTTGCGGCGATCTACGCGCCATTGAAAAGCAAGACGCTGGTGGGTGGCGCTGAGCCGATGCAAGTCTTCATAAAACAGATTTCGCCGGGGAGTTTCCAGTTGCTTGGAGCTTCGCCGCTTTTGGGCCGCGACTTTCTGGCGTCCGACTACAGAGCCGGCGGAACGTCTGCGCTCATTCTGAGCTATACGTTGTGGCAGCAATTATTCCACGGCAGCCCGGGTGCGGTAGGGCGATCTATCACGCTGGATGGAGTCGGGTACACCATTGTTGGAATCATGCCGCCTGATTTCATGCTGCCGGAAGCATCGGCGGCCATGCAACCTGCCTGTTGGACGCCTCTGGTCTTTGATGCAAAACAGAAGTCTGCACCGAAGGTCCTTTCTCTGACGGTCTTCACGCGCCTGGGGCCGGGTACATCAGCAGCGCAGGCGGAGGCGGCGCTGAGGGCGACGGCCCTCCCGATCCTTAATCCGACGGGCGCCCAGGATCGCTCCGACTGGCGCATTCAAGTCACGCCGCTTATCCGTGAATTGGTTCATCACTGGCGCTCGATCCTGATCTTTCTCTTTGGCGCTGCCGGGTTTCTGCTTGCCATTGCCTGCGCCAACGTGGCCAATCTGCTGCTGGCCCGGGCCAACGGCCGCCAAAAGGAAATTGCCGTGCGCGCGGCCATCGGAGCCAGCCGCGGCCGTGTGGTTCGGCAGTTGCTTACGGAAAGTGCAGCCCTTGGCGGCGTTGCCGGTGCGCTTGGAATTCTGCTGGCGCACTGGGGAATCGAATGGGAACGCTCGGTTCTTCCGCAATGGTTCCACACCGCCAATTTTGAACAGTTGGGTATCGATCCGCGAATCCTGGCGGCGACCGTGGCGGTATCTTTTGCGGTGGGGATTGTTTTCGGCCTGGCTCCGGCGATCCATGTCACAAGGATCGATCTGGTCGAGTCTCTAAAAGAAACAAGCTCGAACGTGAGCCTGAGCAAGGGCAGGTGGAATGCCCAGGGTGTGGCTGTTGTTGCGGAGATAGCTTTCTCGCTGATTCTGCTGACGGGGGCTGCCTTGATGCTGCGAAGCTTCCTGAAGCTTGAATCTATTCATCCCGGCTTTGACCCCGATCAGATGCTGACAATGCGGGTGCTGATGCCCAAGTACCGGTATTCCAAGCCTGAAGACCAGATTGCCGCGTATCAGCAGGTTATTGAAAAGATCAAAGTCTTGCCCGGTGTAACCGACGCCGCATTTGTAACTCCGCTTCCGATGACTGGTATCAATGCAACCGTGCGGATGCCGGCGCAGCCAGGGATGTCCAACGCGCCAGTAAACAGCAAGCTCGGCGTCGGCTTCCATGTGGTGAGTACGGGATATTTCAATACGATGGGCATCCGCCTGTTGCGGGGCCGTCTCTTCACGCCGCAGGATACGCACGATTCGGAGCCCGTAACGATTGTGGACAAGGCATTCGTCGATCGCTTCTGGCCGGGAGAGGACCCTGTGGGGAAAATTTTCTACCCCGCCTATCCGAAGATGAAGCCGGTTGCGCATGTGGTTGGCGAAGTGGACAGTGTGAGAGATCTGCAGCTGTGGGAGCGGCCGCGCCCGGAACTGTATAACCCATTTCCCGAACATTTTTTTGCGGCTTATGCAGGGTCGCTTGAGATCAAGACGGGCACTCCGGCGTCTACTGCAGTTGCCGTCCAGAGGGTCATTCACTCCGTTGATCCCGAAGCCCCGGTTTCCCGGATTGAAACCATGCGCGACGTCCTCAGTTTGAGCCTTGCGGAGAAAAGGCTCTATTTGTGGCTGGTGGGCATTTTTGCCACGCTTGCACTGCTCCTGGCGGCTGCCGGAATTGCCAGCACCGTGTCTTATGCGATCAGCCGGCGAAAGCACGAAATCGGGATTCGAATGGCGCTGGGCGCCCGCAGGTCGAGCGTGCTTTTCCTGATGCTTGGCCAGACGGCGCGGCTGGTGCTGACGGGCATTGTGCTTGGGGCGGCGGGCTCGCTGCTGCTCACGCGATTCATCGCGAGCCAGCTTTACGGCATAAGCCCTACTGACCCGTTCACGTTTGTGAGCGTCGCCATTTTTCTGGCGCTGGTGAGTCTGTCCGCAAGCATCATTCCCGCAACGCGCGCCGCTTCCGTCGATCCGGCGGAAACGCTACGCACCACGTGATGATGAATCCACGCTTCTGAAGATCGGGGCTGCGAACAGTGAAAGCTCGCCCGTCTATTGGCGCGCCCGGTTAAAGTGCTAGTGCGCGGGCATGCCGCGGCGGCTCTTCGGCCTGCGCATCAGGAAGACGGCGGGCATGACAAGGACAAACAGTATGGCCAGAAATAAGTAGGTGTGGTTGAACGACAGCATGGCCGCCTGGCGCTGCACCATGCCGAAGATCGCCGCGTATGCCCGCTGTGTTGCGGTGACGGCGTCCGCGCCGGAACTCATGAAGAAACTGCGGAGGCTCTCAAACATCGCCTGGGTTTGCGGGCTGTAGGGATTGACGTTTTGCCCCAGGAAGTTGGTGTAGTGCTGTTCACTGCGCGCCACGATGGTGGTGGAGAGCGCAATCCCCATGCTGCCACCCATATTACGCATCAGGTTGAAGATGCTGGTGGCGTTGCCCATCTTTTCATTGGGAATGGGGTCCATGGTGACGGTGGTGAGCGGCACAAACAGGAATCCCAATGACAATCCCTGGAGGAACTGCGCCCAGAAGATCTGCCAGTAGCCGACGTTCAGGTTCAGCGTGCCCAGCAACACCAGCGAGAGTGAGCAGGCCACGAGACCGACTACCAGCAGCTTTCGCGGATCAAAGCGGGACATGATGGCGCCGACAAAGGGCATGGCGATAAATGAACCCAATCCTCTTGGGAACATGGCGATGCCGGCCTGGAGCGCCGGGTAACCCAGAATGGTTTGCAAAAAGATGGGCAGAATCACCAGGCTTCCGTAAAGAACGAAACCCAGGACCGTCATCAAAAAGACTCCAGCGCTGTAAGTGCGTTCCTTGAAGGCCCGCAGATCGACCACGGGATGCGCGATGAAGAGTTCATAGATTACGAACACGACCAGGGCCACAGCGGCGATGATGGCCAGGCGGGAGATGAGGTCAGATGAGAACCAGTCTTTCTCCTGCCCTTTGTCCAGAACAATCTGCAGCGCGCCGATTCCGATGGCCAGCATTCCCATGCCCCAGTAATCAATGCCGCCTTTGCTCCTTTTGATGTAGGAGGGATCGAAAACAAAGAGCTGCGTCATGATAAGCGCCAGGACGCCCACGGGAATATTGATGTAAAACACCCAGCGCCAACTGTAGCTGTCAGTCAGCCATCCGCCCAGCACCGGACCCAGCATCGGCGCCAACACGATTCCCAGGCCCCAGTAGCCCATGGGCTTGCCCCGGTCTTCTGGAGGGAAGGATTCGAGAAGCACTGCCTGTGAAATGGGCTGCAGACCGCCGCCGCAGGCTCCCTGGATAACCCGGAAGAGAACCAGCAACGGCAGATTGGGCGCCAGACCGCAAAGGAACGACGCGGCCGTAAATCCCGTTACGGAGGTCATCAGCATTCGCTAGCGGCCAAAATGGTTGGAGAGCCAGCCGGTCATGGGCAGGATGATGGCGTTGGCCACCAGGTAGGAGGTCAGCGTCCAGGTGGCTTCATCCACGGAGGCGGACATGCTTCCGGCAATGTGCGGCAGC
>JBJKQZ010000147.1:0-6128 GCA_046704865.1 Terriglobia bacterium | reverse complement strand
CACAGGGCGCGTACGTGGAGAGCGTGGGAAGCAAGGCAAAAGCGAATCCGCCTATGGCGTGTGAGCGCGGTGGCGGAATTCATGAATTGCCCCGATCGATGGGGCAATCGCCACTGGCGGAAGTGGTATAAGTCCTTGCAGATCGCAGATCTTGCGCAAAGAAGCCCCGAAGGTCGTCAAAACCCGCTTTAGGGCACTTTGGGCAGGTGCGCCAGGGCCTCGTGGACCTTTTCTTCCGGGTACTCGTAGTCGGTGAGTTCGCCGGCAAAGTACTTTTCGTATGCAGCCATATCAAAGAAACCGTGGCCACTGAGGTTAAAAAGAATGGTCTTCTCTTTCCCTTCTTCCTTTGCTTTCAGCGCCTCATCAATGGCAGAGCAAACGGCATGCGAGGTTTCCGGCGCCACAACCAGTCCCTCCGCACGCGCAAAGGTGAGCGCGGCCTCGAAGCACTGCAACTGTGGGTAGCTGACCGCTTCCACCACGCCTTCCTGGTGGAGCAGGCTGACCAGCGGTGACATGCCATGATAACGGAGCCCTCCGGCGTGGATGCCCGGTGGAATGAAGTCGTGTCCCAGGGTTTCCATTTTCAGCAGCGGCGTCATTCCACTCTTGTCGCCAAAATCGTACGTGTAGACACCCTTGGTCATGGTGGGGCAGGCGGCGGGTTCAACGGCCACCAGGCGGATATCCTTCCCTGCGGCCTTGAGTGGAACAAAAGGAAAAGCCAGGCCGCCAAAGTTGCTGCCGCCACCGCAGCAGCCGATCACAATCTCCGGAGAAGCGCCGGCCAACTTGAGTTGCTCAATCGCTTCCTGGCCGATCACGGTCTGGTGCAGCAGGACATGGTTGAGCACGCTGCCAAGCGAATAATTGGTGTCCGGACGGCTGGCTGCGTCCTCCACGGCCTCACTGATGGCGATGGCCAGGCTGCCCGGGCACTCGGGATCAACAGCCAGCACGGCGCGGCCGGCGGCGGTTTTGTCGCTGGGTGATGGGATGCAGTTGGCACCCCAGCACTGCATGATGGTGCGGCGGTGCGGCTTTTGGTAGTAACTGCATTTCACCATGTAGACCATGCACTCGATTCCGAAAACATTGCAGGCATACGAAAGCGCGCTGCCCCACTGGCCCGCTCCGGTTTCCGTGGAGAGCCGCTTGATGCCCGCCGCCTTGTTGTAGTACGCCTGCGGGACGGAGGTGTTCGTCTTGTGGCTGCCGGCCGGCGATACGCCTTCATACTTGTAGAAAACCTTGGCCGGCGTACCGTGTGGCTTCTCCAGCCTGTGAGCACGATAGAGTGGCGTGGGCCGCCACAGGCGGAGAATATCGAGTACAGGCTCAGGAATAGCGATGCTGGGTGCGGAGGAAACCTCCTGCTCGATAAGTGCCATTGGGAAAATGGGCGCCAGGTCCTGCGGGCCGGCCGGGGCCCCGGTGCCCGGATGTAACGGTGGAGCAAGAGGCGCCGGAAGGTCCGGTATCACGTTGTACCAGGTCTTGGGAATGTCACGTTCGGAGAGAGTGTAGCGATATTGGGTCATAAACTTCCTCGAAGTTGGCGTTGCCTGAGCGGCAGGAGGTTCTCAGGGCAAGACGGGAAGCATAGCACAGGATGCCCGAGCGCGGCACGGATCGACAAAGGGAATGCATTGAATGCGACAGCCTGTTCAATTCTTCGACGATGGATCCACAGCAGGCTTGCTCAGATAATGAGGTTCCCAGCCCGCGGGTTCGGCCATAGCGGCAAATCGGTCAAGATCGAAATCCTTGTAAAGATCGAGGCAGAAGAGATCGGGCGCGGAGCGGAAAGGAACCGGCGCATCGAGCAAATAGCCCAGGCTCCTCATAGCGTCGTGGCTGACGATTACAGAGTACAGGGAAGGATCGAGCGCCGCTGCCGCCAGGCCGATAACTTCACTGCGGATACCGGTGGTTTCCAGGCGAACTTTCTGGTGGCCGGATCGCTTTTCGAGCCATCGCGTTGCGGCGACCAACTGTTCGACTTCGAGGCCAAGCGCGCGGCTGCCGGTTGTGGATACTAACAGAGCATAAGGCGTGGAATCAGGCGCCAGCGGCATCGACTCACCGATAAAGATCGGGTCAAGCGCAAGGACCTGTTCGCCGCGGTTGACGCGGTCAGAAGCCACGGCACCGGCGGCCTTTCGGCCATTGTCATTCAACACGAGAGTGGCCGGCGCATCCGCCGCGGTGGCAATGGCCTTGAGCCATGTGCCCGCGGCTGTCAGGCCGTTTGTGAATTCAAAGCGATTCGAAAGGGATTGCAACAGGTGGTTCTTAGTGTTCCAGATGGGCCAGACGTATTTGACTTCCACCTGTTTGTAACGGATGACGGTGGCGAGCTTGCTCCGTTCAGCTGATGCCCATGCGGCGCGGGCTGGAGGTTCGGATGGGATGGGCTGCCGATGGAACTCGCTGGCAAATTGTATGGCCAGCGTTAACATCGTCAGATTGTTTTTGGGCAAGCCGACTTTGAGCTGCTCGTAAGATTTGAGTTCTGCACCGCTGGAAATTTCATTCCCTGCCGGAGGCAAGTTGAAATGCCCCGTGAAGAACGGGTAGGCGTGCTGGCGGTTGTCTATGTAATAGTTGTGAGTGCCAGGGTCCCGATTTTCATACCACGCCAGGTTGTCCGACTTGCCGTACAGGGCAAAGAATGGCTTAATCTGTTCAAAGATATAAGGCTTAACAAGGTCTGCACGAAAACAGCAGGTGTCTTCGGCGTTATGGATCAGCATGGTAGGCCGCGGAGCGCGCATGGCCACGTAGAACGTGTAATCCCGGCCACGCAGCAGGTCCGGGGGATCCTGCTCGTCACAATCGGTATCAACCGGATGAGTGATGATAGTCTGGAGCGGACCGAATCCGGCCACCTCCACCATGACGCTGACGCGAGGGTCCAGCGAACTGAGCGTGATGGTCTGCCACCCGCCGCCCGAGAGCCCGGTGACTCCCAGGCGATTGGGGTCGACCTGTGGAAGAGTGGCCAGGTAGTCGAGTCCGCGCCGCATGGCCAGATAAAACAGCCCCATGACATTCGACCCGACAACGTCAAGGTCGGCACCAAATTCATGAGCATCTTCGGGGACGTGCAACTCGCCGTAGCCGATCCATTCCAGGCTGAGAGCGTAAATGCCTCGTTTGGCAAAGTTGATGCAGCGCTTCTGTTTGTATTCGGCGGCCTTCCCTAGAGGATCATGTCCATTCACGTTCAGAATGGCCGGCACCTTTCCCTTCACATTGAGCGGCTCATAAAGTATTGCGGTGGAATCGAAGCCTGGCACGATCTCGAACCGCAGCTTGCGCATGCGATAGCCGTTGCCACCCGGAACTTCTCCCAGATCTTCAAACTTCGGTGCGGAGTTGACCCAGGCTTTGGGCCAACCGAGGAAGGCAACATCGTCGAGGATCTGCTTCCGCAGTCCCGCTTCTTCTTCGGTCCACTTCTGTGCGCTTGAGGGGCTGGGCAGATTGGAAATGTTCTTGAAGAGATATTCCTGGAGCTGATAGGCGACGGTCTGGTGCGACTGCACCTGCCTGTGCAACACTTCCGTCACCTGCGCAGGTTCTGTCTGCGCGTAAGCTGTGCTGATTGATAGAAGAAACAGAATGCCGAGAATTCGTTTTGGACTCATGATTCCTCCACTAAACGCCCCGAAATTTCATTATTTTGCTTGATCATGCCACTTTGACTAGACGAACAGGCTTTATTACAGCGATAAGGTGCAGCCCTTCAGGCCCTTCTGAACGCAGGTCAGGTTTTGCTCATACATGTGATTGCCGGGCTGCAACCGTTGGGCGATTTTCAGTTCCGTAATAGCTTCGGGAATTTTGCTGGTTCTCATCAGCGCAACTGCGAGGGCGTTGTGCGCGGAGGCATCGTTTGGCCTCACACTCACCACTTTGTCCAGGTTCGCAATGGCTTCTTCCGTGCGGCCTTCACCGAGCAATGCCAGTCCAAGGTAATAGACTGCATCGGGATCATCCGGCGCAGAAACCAAATAAGTATGCAACTCCTTGACAGCTTCTTCATATTGGTTCTGAAGTAGCAAAGCAACCCCCAGGTTATAGTGCGCGTATCCGTCATTGGGATTCAGCTGCAAAGCCTGGCGAAACTTTGCTGCGGCTTCTGCAGTGTTTCCTTCTTGCAGCAGCTTAGTCCCCTCGTTGTTAAAGGCTTTTTCGAGTGGGGTCTTATTTTCCTGTTGCGTCAGTTCCTTCGCCAGATTGATTTGCTGCGCCGCCTCATCTGGCCTCCGCAACTTTTGCAGAAGAAGGGCAAGCATAAACCGTGACTGGCTGTCCCCTGGCAACAATTCCGTCGCTTTCTTCAATGCTCCCAATGCATCCTGGAGCTTTCCCTGTCGCTGTAGGACTGCACCTAAGTCGCGGTAGGCCTTCCCTGCCTTGGGATCCAGGCGGACGGCTCGGCGCAGGTTGGTTTCCGCATCCAGCAGTTTCCCTTCCTGCAACAAGGTAGAACCAAGAATCTGGTAATAGCCGGCATTGTTAGGTTCCAACCGGATGGCAGCATGAAATTCCGGGACAGCTTTGTCAAACTGGCCGTTATTCTTATAGAGTTCTCCCAGTTCGTAATGGAGTGAGCTGGTCTGCGCCAACTTGAGCGCGGCAACGTATTGTTTCTCCGCCTCGTCAGTCCGTCGCTCGACCGCAAGCAAACGCCCGAGTTCCTGCCGAGTCTTCACGTTGTCTGGAGCTATATCCAACGACTTGCGAAATTCCTCCTCCGCCTCAGAGTTTTCACCTGCACGTAATAGTAGGATCCCCAGATTTCGATGAATATCGGCATCCTTCGGGTCAATCTTGATTGCCTGCTGGAGTTCCAGAATCGCCTCATTCAGCCGTCCGGATTCGACCAGGGCAAGTGCCAGATTACTCCGGATGTGGGGGTCCATTGGGCGGGCATCGGTAGCACGCCGCAGGAACTCAACGGCCTCATTAGGCTGGCCCTTGCGGCGGAAGATTACTCCCAGGTTGTTTAAGGCGTCAACATCCTGCGGATCAGCCTCGAGGGCCTTTCTGAATTGCGCCTCGGCCCTGGCGAGCTTTCCACGGGCCATGAAATCGCTGCCCGCAGAGTCGAAGTGAGAAGCCGAATGCGATTTTGCCCCCTGGGAGAGAATTAGAAGACCGGCCAAAAAGATCCCATGCCACATCGTCACACGTCACGCCACTGACTTCCTGTACCAGCGAAATACACCTGATGAGACTGCATTCAGATTTGAAGTAACGGAAAAAGGATTATAAGCCACAAGAGCGACAAAATCAGTTGTCGCCCAGCCGGTGGCCGTTTGTGGCAACGTTCCTCCCTCGACCTAAGTGTCAGCACATTTCTTGGCTAGAAGAGAATCTTCAGCGCAAACTGAAGAATTCTAGGATCACGCGCGGATGTGATCTGACCGATCGTCGAGTCCGCAACGCTGTTGTCAGGCTGACCAAAGTTAACGTTGTTGAACAGGTTGAAAAACTCCGCCCGGAACTGAAGATTCGTGTGTTCCGTGATGTGGGTGTCTTTGATGAGCCCGAAATCCGTGTTGAAATAGCCGGGACCTCGCAGAATGTTCCTTCCGGTATTTCCAAACGTCCCCACGGCATTGGGGAAGAAGTATGTCGGGTTGAAGTACTCTTGAATCATCTGACCGTGCGACCTGTTGGGATCAAGTTTTACCTGGTTAAGGCTGGTCCCAATAAAGTCAGCTCGATCGATGCCAATGCCGCTGAAGGAGTTGTCACTACCGCTGTAAATCTGGAATGGAAAACCGCTGTGCCAGGTAGCTATTGACGTTACCTGCCAACCGTTTGCCAATCCTCCTGCTAAACCTTGTAATTGAAACTTTGGAATTCCCCAAATTCCGGAAAAGTGAATAACGTGGGTAATTTCGTCATTGGAAGCGGAGTAGTCAAAGTTCGGGTTGAATGCATTGGTGTTTTCACCCCCGAAAGGCCCGAAATTATCAATCATTTTTGACCATGCGTAGTTGGCAAGCAGAGACAGGCCATGACTGAAACGTTTTTCCATGTTGAGCTGCAAGGCGTTGTAATTGGAGTTGTAAAGCGACCCGTACAGTCCTACGGCGCCGAAATTG